>CACJHA010000010.1 GCA_902593075.1 uncultured Bacteroidota bacterium | reverse complement strand
TGGTTCTTCCTAGTTTCAGATGCTCTAACTTTTTCTGGTTTTATAGTTTCTTACGGATTTTCGAGATTTAAAAATATTGATTCTTGGCCTATTGCCGATGAAGTTTTTACTCATTTCCCTTTTTTACATGGAATAGATGCACCAATGTATTATGTTGCCTTAATGACCTTTATACTTATTTTCTCTTCAGTCACCATGGTTTTAGCTGTTGATGCTGGTCATCACATGAAAAAAAATAAAGTTGCATTTTATATGTTTTTAACTATAATTGGAGGAGCTGTTTTCGTTGGGTCGCAAGCTTGGGAGTGGAAAAACTTCATTAAAGGAGAATATGGAGCATTGGAAACAAAAGGAGGACAAATATTGCAGTTTGTAGATGGATCTTCTGGGAAAAGAGTTGCTTTATCTTCCTTTTCCTCAAGTATTAGTTCACAAAGAATAACACATCAAAAAAGCACTGGCATTTGGTTTCAAAATGAGTCCTCTCTTCCTACATTTTCCCTAAACGAAGTTAAAGATGGGTTTTTAAAAAATCCTAATCTTTTAATTCGTGGTGAAAAAATTAATGAGAAAGGAGAAAAAATAGTTTTGTCAAGAGAGGAATCCACTTTAAAGATTCAAGATGCCGTCAATGTTGTTGAGGGAGCAAATCTAATACATAACGAATATGGGAATAGATTATTTGCTAATTTTTTCTTTTTCATAACTGGATTTCATGGATTTCACGTATTCTCAGGTGTAGTAATTAACATAATTATATTTTTCAATGTCATAATTGGAACTTATGAAAAAAGAGGACATTATGAAATGGTTGAAAAAGTTGGTTTGTACTGGCATTTCGTTGATCTTGTTTGGGTTTTTGTTTTTACATTTTTTTATTTGGTATAAGTTAAGAACATGGAAAAAGGAGAACATAAATTAGAAATATTTAGAGGTTTAATAAAGTTCAAATCTAATGTTCAAAAGATTTGGGGAGTTTTATTTGTACTTTCAGTAATAACTACAGTTGAAGTTGTATTGGGTATTTTGAAACCTCAACCACTTTTAACTATGCTTTTTGGAATGAAAATTCTAAATTGGATCTTTATTATACTCACAATATTAAAGGCATATTATATAACATGGGATTTCATGCATGTTAGGGATGAAAGGGATTCTTTAAAAGGTTCTGTTGTTTTGCCTCTAATAATTTTAATTCCTTATTTAGCTTTCATTCTCTTACTCGAAGCGGATTATATTTTTAATATAATGGTTGATGGTTTTGTTAGTTGGAATTTCTAGATAATCTAATTTGAATAATCGACTTAAAAAATATTTAGTTTTAGGAATACTATTTATCTTTCCTATTGTTGTCTATCTTTTCTTTGCTACTGGGATTAACAATTTTGCAAAGCTTCCTATTTTACAAAAAAATATAGCAGAGATTTCAGAATGGGAGACTCTTAGCGGGAAAAATATTCAGTTTGAAAACAACATTTCGATTATTGGCTTTTGGGGTGATGATCTGGATGTTAGAAAACTTGATGCTTTCAATTTGAATCAAAAAATATATAAAAGATTTTATAAGTTTAAAGATTTACAATTTTTGATGATTGTTTTAAATGGTAATCAGGACAAATTGTTGGAAATAATAGATGAACTTAAAATGGGTTCTTCAGAAGATATGTCAAAGTGGAAATTTATTTTGGGAGATGAAACAAAAATTCAAGGACTATTTTCAAGTTTTGGGAGTGACATAAAATTAAATACAAAGTTAAGCACACCCTTTGTTTTTATAGTAGATAAGGATAAGAATTTAAGAGGTAGGGATGATGATAATGACCTAGGTACGCTCTATGGATATAATTCTTCATCTGTTGCCGAATTGACAAAAAAAATGACCGATGACATAAAAATTATTCTTGCTGAATATAGATTAGCTCTTAAGAAGAATAATAAATACAAATTAGATAGAGAAATTTAATTTTTCAAAATTCTTAATTTTGCAACATGAAAAATATTTCGTTTGGACTAATTGCTGTTTTATTTATTTTTGGAGTATTATTCATTCCCAAAATAATAAACAAAATTTCTGAAAAAAATGTTATTACAAGTAGCAGGACAATCAAACCTGGTTACGAAAGTTTAGATTATATTAAATTAAATGGAGTAAAGAGAAAGGTGCCTGACTTTGCTTTTTTAAATCAAGACAGCATTTATATTACAAATGAAGATTTTTTAGGTAAAGTTTATGTTGCAGAATTTTTCTTTACGAGATGTCCTACAATTTGTCCAATTATGAATCAAAATATGAAGACTATTTATGACAAGTTTGTTGAAAGAAAAGATTTTGGAATTGCATCTTTTACGATAGATCCTGATCATGATCGCCCTTATATTTTAAAAAAATATTCTGAAATGTATGTTGGCAATCTATCTTCATGGAATTTTTTAACCCTGGATAAAGAAGCTACATATAAGCTAGCGAATGAAGGATTTAATATATTTGCTTCAATAAATCCCAAAGTTGCAGGAGGGTTTGAACATCAAGGTTATTTTGCCTTGATTGATAAAAAAGGTTATTTAAGATCAAGAAGAGATAATTTTGGAAATCCAATTGTTTATTATAATGGAATTGACAAAAGTAATTCTTATGATGGGACTGAAAATTTAATTTATGATATAGAAAAACTTTTAAATGAATATAAATGAAAAATAAAAAGGTTGATATGACAGGGCATAAACTTAAATATAAAAATATAATTATTGCAGTTTCTTTATTGATTCCAATTGTGGTTGCTATACTTTTTAGAGTTAAGATTGATGTCACTTATAGTTTTGATTTTCTTCCTAAAATTTACGCCACTATTAATGGTGTAACCACTATTTTTTTAATCCTTGCATACCTTGCTATCAGATCAAAAAAAATAAACTTGCATAGAAAACTGATGAAATCATCAATTTTTCTATCCTTGGTTTTTCTCGTAATGTATGTAGTTTATCATATGACATCAGACCCAACGCCTTACGGTGGAGAAGGCCTTCTAAGACCCCTTTATTTTTTCATTTTGATTACCCACATTGCACTATCCATCGGAATAATTCCTCTTGTTTTAATATCTTATGTGAGGGCAATATCCAAACATTTTTCAAATCATAAAAAAATTGCTCGAATTACATTACCAATTTGGTTATACATAACTACTACTGGGGTTATTGTATACTTAATGATTTCTCCTTATTATAAGTAATGAAAAAATATGTATTATCCTTTTTACTTGTTTACATCCCAGAGATTTTAAATGCTCAATGTTCGATGTGTCGAGCAGTTCTAGAGTCAGAAAAAGGAATGTCGACTGCAAAAGGTATTAATGATGGGATTTTATATCTTATGAGTATTCCTTATATACTTGTTTTTATTGTAGGATACATGGTTTACAGGACATATAAAAAATAATTTTTTTAAAAATTAAGTTTATATTATAAACTAGTTTATATTTGTATTTAATTTCAAATTTTGATTTAAAAAATGGACTTAAAAAAATAATTAAAAATGACAAAAGAAGATCAAATAAATATAATTAACTCAACAATAAACAAGGCTAGAGAAAACTTAAGACCCTTGAGTTTCAACTTAATTTTTTGGGGAGTAATGATAAATTTAATGAGTGCTTTTCATTATTTCTTTGAGCCCATAGTTGAATATTCTAAATATTCTGTCCTTTTATATTGGACAATTATTCCAATTCTTGGAATGGTATATGATAACATGGAATATCAAAAAAGGAATCAAAAGGGGATACGAAACAGTTTTGGATAGGACAATCAAAATTATATGGGCCGTTTTTGGATTAGGGTGGATAATTATTTTAATATCTTCTTTATTAGTTGGAAAATCTCCTGTTCCACAAATTCTTTTTCTTCTTGGTTTAGTTCTTGTTATGAACGGACTAATAATTAAGTTCAAACCTCTAACTATTGGAGGAATTATTTTATTAATTTTTGTTTTCCTTAATGATAAAAATCCAAGTATCAATTATTTAATTGTTAATATGATTGGGGTGACCTTGGGCATGCTTATTCCTGGTTTATTTTTATATAGAATGAAAAATAGTGGATAAAGGTCTAGAAAAACTTCTTTTTAATCCCATTCGATTAAAAATTATTTCTTTTTTGATTTCTGTTGAGAAAGCAAATTTTAAAAAATTAATGGAGATAACAGATTCTTCAAAGGGTAATGTTAGCACACAGATAAAAAAACTTGAAAATGAAGGACTAATCAAAATCAATAAAACTTATTTCAATAATTATCCTTTAACCTTGTGTAAAGTCACAAATAAAGGGAAAAAGGCATTCAAAGTTTTCTTTGATAATTTAACAAGTATAAAAAATAATAGTTTAATTTGCTTGAGCTTAATTGTTTTAAATGAATTTATATTCACTTATTGTGAAAGCTCAAATTTTATTCAATCTCTAGGGCTAGATTGTATCATATTTAATAAGTCTTTCACTCTATTTTTAGGTTTGTTTTCAGATTCAATTCAGTTTATTTATTTCCTAATTAGTTCAATATTGAGTTCAGTTTAAATGATACAACTAGAAGATTTACATAAATCATATAAAATTGGAAATTCCTCACTTCATGTATTAAAGGGAATAAATTTAAAAATTGAAGAGGGAGAATTAATAGCTATTATGGGGTCATCGGGTTCTGGGAAATCCACTTTACTAAATATAATTGGCATGCTAGATTTATTAGACAAGGGTACCTATACACTTGATAATGTAGAAATTAGAAATCTAAATGAGACCAAAGCAGCTAAGTATAGAAATAAATTTTTAGGTTTTGTATTTCAATCTTTCAATTTAATAAATTACAAAAATGCAGTTGAAAATGTCTCTTTACCTCTTTATTATCAGGGAATTGGCAGGCAAGAAAGACAACAAAAAGCAATGAAATATTTACAAAAGTTTGGATTAGGCGATTGGTCAAACCATTTACCAAGTGAGCTTTCAGGTGGTCAAAAACAAAGAGTAGCAATTGCAAGAGCAATGGTTACTCAGCCAAAAGTTTTGTTGGCTGACGAACCCACTGGAGCACTTGATAGTAAAACTTCATATGAGGTAATGAATTTGATTCAAGAAATAAATAATGACGGCAAAACAATTCTTGTGGTTACCCATGAGGAAGATATTGCAAAAATGTGTAAAAGAATTGTTAGACTTAAGGATGGAATCATAGTTGAGGATAAAAAAATTAAACAAAATTTAATAAAATCAAATGTTTAATAAAGATCGTTGGCAGGAAATATTTGAAACAATAAAAAAGAATAAGTTGAGAACTTTTTTATCTGGTTTTACAGTCGCACTTGGTATTTTTATTTTCATAATATTATTTGGACTTGGAAATGGACTTAAAAACTCCTTTAAAGAGTTTTTTTTGGATGACGCTACAAACATACTTTATATTGAATCGGGTAAAACATCAAAACCATTCAAAGGATATAAAGCAAGCAGAAGGATAGAATTTGAAAATGAAGATTTATATGATATCCAAAAGTTTTTCAGTTTTTATATGGAGTATATAACCCCAAGAATAACAAGAGGAGCTAAAATAAAATATAAAAACGAATACGGAAATTATACTACAAGAGGAGTTGCACCATCTCACCAATTTGCGGAAAAAACAATTGTTTCCAGTGGTAGATATTTAAATGATACCGATATTAAGCAAAAGAAAAAGGTTGCTGTTATTGGACGTTTGGTCGCTAGAGATATATTTGGTGATGAAGATCCAATTGGAAAATTTGTCGATGTTGGTAAAACCGTTTTTAAAGTAGTAGGAGTTTTTAAAGATTCCGGGGGTGACAATGAGGAACGTTTTGTTTACATCCCTTATACTACGAGACAAAAAATGGAAAAGGCAACAAAAAAAATTGGTTCAATAATTGTAGCTTTCAAACCTGAAATAGGCATTTCTGGCGCTCTAGCTTTCGAGAAAGAACTTCGTAAATATTTAAAGCAAAAAAAATTTATTGCCCCTTCAGATTCAAAAGGTATTTTCATTAGAAATGTATCGGATGATCTTAAACGCAATCAGCAATTTGCATCTGCACTACAAATAATTGTCACTTTCGTTGGGATAGGAACTCTTATTGCAGGAATAATTGGAATTTCAAATATTATGGTTTTTGTTGTCAAAGAGAGAACTAAGGAACTTGGAATCAGAAAAGCCCTTGGAGCATCACCTAAGTCAGTTATAAATATGGTTTTGCAAGAGTCTATTTTTATTACAACTATTTCAGGTTATGTTGGAATGTTTTTTGCTGTTTTAATTCTAAAAAATATCGATAACAAGTTGGAAGATTATTTTATTAAAAATCCCTATATAAACTTAAGTACAGCATTTTTTGCTACAATAGTACTTATTTTGTTTGGAGCTGTTGCTGGGTATGTTCCAGCTAAAAGAGCGGCGAGTATAAAACCAATAGTAGCATTAAGAGATGAATAGTTTAAAAGTTATTTTTGATTACGATACTTGGCAGGAAATCTTTAGCTCCATAAAGAAAAATAAGGTTCGGACCATTATTACTGTTATAGGAGTACTTTGGGGTATTTTTATATATATAACATTGTCGGGTTCATCAAATGGTTTGGATAATGGATTTGATAAGGAGTTTGAAAATATTGCGATGAATTCTATGTTTATATGGACTCAGCAGACAAGCATGCCTTATAAAGGGTTTAAAACAGGCAGGAGACCTAGACTCAAGATTAGTGACGCAAAAGTATTGTTAAATAATGTACCAGATATACAATATATAGCTCCAAGAAATGCAAGAGGCGTTTTTGGTGGTTCATCGCCTGCCACCATTGTGAGAAAATCTAAATCTGGTAATTACAATATTTATGGTGATTTTCCTGAGTACACTAAAATTGCTACGAAAAAAATTTTTAAGGGTGGGAGGTTTATAAATCAAATAGATATTGATTTGTCTAGAAAAGTGTGCGTGATTGGAGAAAGAACAAAAAAAGAATTGTTTGTTGAAGGAGAAAAAGTAATTGGCGAATATATCAAATTAGATGATGTTTTTTTTCAAATAATAGGTGTTCACAAATATATTCAAGGTGGTGGTTTTGAGACAGACGGCGATATATTTATACCCTTTACTACATTTAAAAACATTTATAATACAGGTGAAAACGTTGGTTGGTTTACAATTGCAGCCTATGATAATTCAAATGTAGTAGATGTTGAAAAACAGATAAAAAGCACTTTAAAAAGAATTCATAACGTAAATCCTTTGGATGAAAGAGCAATTAGCGGTTTCAACTTAGGAGAATTATTCAATAAAATTAAAGGGTTTTCTAAAGGAATGACCCTTCTCTCAATTATTGTTGGAATAGCCACAATACTTGCAGGGGTTATTGGAATTGGAAATATCTTATTGATTTCAGTTAAAGAAAGAACAAAAGAATTGGGTGTTAGAAGAGCAATAGGAGCTACTCCGTCTGAGGTAAAAACTCAAATAATTCTAGAGTCTGTATTTTTAACTCTCGTTTCAGGAATTTTTGGAATTATATTAGGAGGGTTAGTCCTGTATGTTATTAACATAGCTACAAAGGATATAGATAGTTTTCCATATACCAATCCAACTGTTCCAATCTCATTTATCTTGGCCGCATTATTAATCATTATTTCACTTGGAACACTAATTGGTTTAATTCCAGCACAAAGAGCTGTAAGTATAAAACCAATTGATGCATTAAGAGAAGAATAAATTTAAATTATGAAAAAAATTATCCGCTATTTATTATTATTTACTGTCATTTTTTCTGGTTTATTTTCCATTGCCTATTTTATAAAATCTAATAGCAAAGGGAATATAACCTATGAAATAAATACTCCTTTTATAACAAATATTGAGAGAAAAACAGTAGCAACTGGTAAAGTCATTCCTGAAGACGAAGTTGAAATTAAACCTCAAGTACAAGGAATTTTGAGTCAAATTTTTGTTGAAGAAGGAGACTTTGTTAAACAAGGAGATATTATCGCTAAAATAAAAATTGTTCCCGATGAAGGACAACTTAACAGTGCTAAAGGTCGATTAGCAAATGCAAGACTGGTTTTTAAAAACTCAGAAATTGATTTTAAAAGAAATCAAAATTTAATGAAAAAAGGAATTATATCAATTAAGGAATTCCAGGACATAAAATTGAACTTCAACAGGTCAAAACAAGATTTACTTAATGCTGAAAATGATTTTAAAATTATAAAATCTGGATCTGCTGGTGGACTGGCGTCGGCAAATACAGATGTTCGAGCAACTGTACCTGGAACTGTTTTAGAGATACCTGTTAAGGAGGGAGACCAAGTGATTGAAAGTAATTCTTTTAACAATGGAACTACAATTGCTATTATTGCTGATTTAAACAAAATGATTTTCGAAGGAAAAGTAGATGAAACAGATGTAAATAAAATGTTTTTAGGAATGCCATTAAAAGTAAGTTTAGGTGCAATAGATGATATATTTTTTGATGCAAAATTAAAATTTATTGCTCCCAAAGGGAATGAAGAAGAGGGTATAGTTCAATTTAAGATAGAAGGGGATTTAAAGTTGGAGAAAGAATTTACCATTAGGGCAGGTTATAGTGCTAATGCTTCCTTTATTCTTGAAAGGAAAGATAGTGTTTTAAGTATTTCTGAAGCGTTACTACAGTTTGATAAAGACTCCGACAAGCCTTACGTTGAGATTGAAACTTCCGATCAAAAATTTAAAAGGAAAAATATTGAAATTGGAATTTCTGATGGAATAAATGTTGAAATCATATCAGGAATCAATTTAAATGATAGGGTAAAAGTTTGGAACAGAACACAATCTGAGAACCTGGAAAGTGAAAAAGATATTGATGATAAAGATGAGAACTAATAAAATATTTATTGTTTTAATGGTCGGTCTAATGTACCAGAAATTGAGTGGCCAGTTAAAAGTATGGACTCTTGAAGAATGTATTGAATTGGCGATTGAGAAAAATATTTCAATTAAACAAGGTCAATTAAATTATGAGGATGCATTAATTGACAAAAATACTGCTAAAGCAAATTTTTTACCAACGATTAACTTTAATGCAAATCATTCATGGAATATAGGTTTGAACCAAAACATTACCACGGGTTTATTTGAGAACATGACAACTCAATTTTCATCAGGCAATTTAAGTTTGGGAGTAGACATATATAGAGGCAAACAAAATTTTGTTCAACTCTACAGAGCAAATTTAGCTTTGCTGGCTAGACAATATCAGATTGAAGACATAATGGATGATACGAAACTGCTTGTCGCAAACGCGTATCTGCAGATTATGTTCAATAAAGAGATTGTTAATGTACAGAAAAATCAACTAGATTTAGTTAAAACACAATTGGAGAGAACAACCAATTTAGTTGAAGCTGGAATTTTAATTGAAAATGACAGGATAGATCTAATCGCGGAAGTTGCATCCCAGGAGCAAAATCTAGTTTTATCGAATAATAATTTAAGACTCTCTAAAATAAACTTGGCTCAATTGCTACTTATTACTGACTATGAAAACTTTGATATATTAACAGAAGATTTGGACGTACCTTTTTCACAAGTAATAGAACAAGGACCAAAGAAAATTTTTGAAAAAGCCTTATCATTTAGAAATGATATAAAACTTGCAATTGCGAATGTTGAAATTGCAGAAGCAGACATTAAATTGGCAAAAGGTAATCTTTTACCTTCACTTTTAGGCTTTTATAGCTTTAGCACTAGACTATCATATGCTGATAGGATTAGAGGTTCTGGAGAATTTCAAGAAATCCCTATAGGATTTGTTAGAAGCAGTGGAGAGGTCGTTAACACCAATAGAGAAATACTTGAAATTATTGGGCCTTTACCAGTTTTTGATCAACTGGGAATTAATGATGGACATAATTTTGGGGTTCAGCTGAACATCCCGATATTTAATGGTTTAAGAAATAGAAATAATTTTAGGCAATCAAAAATCAATCTTGAAAGATCAAAAAATTCAATGGAACAACAAAAATTAAACCTAGAAACTACAATTAATCAAGCTTTTAATGACACAAAGGGAGCTTATACTTTGTATGAGGCAGCAAAAAAAACAAAAGATGCAAGACTAACCTCATTCAACAATTCTAGGGATAGATTTGATGAAGGGTTAATTGACAGTTTTAATTATTTACAAATTAAACAGTCATATGATTTATCAGTTTCTGACGAAATACGTGCTAAATACGACTATATATTCAAACTAAAAGTATTAGAGTTTTATTTTGGAATACCCATTAGTGTGTAATTTTTATTTCATGAAAAATTATATTCTTTGTTTAGAAACCTCATCAACAAACTGCTCAGTATCCATATCAAAAAAAAATAAAATAATATATACCAAAGAGTCTGATGGTGAAGGGTACAAGCATAGTGAATTTCTACATTTATTTATTGAAGAGTCAATGGTTAATTGTAAACTTGAGTATGACGAACTAATGGCTGTCTCAGTTGGGATTGGACCAGGTTCATTTACTGGGCTCAGGATAGGTCTATCATCAGCAAAAGGAATATGCTATTCAAAAGATATACCATTAATTACAGTTAATAGTCTAGAAATTCTTGCCCAGAAGTATAAAACAATCAATGAAGAAATTTTAGTTCCAATGTTTGATGCTAGAAGAATGGAAGTCTACTTTTCGATTTTTGATAAAAATCATAAACAATTAAAATCTCCAATCTCAAGAATTCTTTCTGAAGATTTTTTTCATGATTTCCCAAATAAAAAGAAAGTTATTTTTGGAAATGGAGCTGAAAAATGTAGAAGTATTTTCAATTCAAACGAATTCAAATATATAATTGAGATCTACAACCCCTCCTCAAAAGAAATGGGTGAAATTTCTTACGTCAAATTTTTAAAAAAAGATTACGCTAATCTAGCTTATTGTGAACCTCTTTATCTAAAAAACAATTACTTAAAAAATTGAAAGATACTCTCTATCCGTTAATTGCAGATACGGTTTCCACTTTTCCTGGGATCATCTCCTTTAACATATTTTCTATACCATTTTTTAAAGTGATTGTCGAGGAAGGGCAACCACTGCACGCTCCTTGTAAAACCACCTCCACTAATTTTTCTTTTGGATGATACTTTTTAAATAAAATATTTCCACCATCCATAGCTACGGAGGGTTTAATATATTCATCAATTATTTTTATTATTTGCTCGGAAACTTTATCTAAAGACTGAATACTAGAATTATTGTTATCTACTTCTTTTTTTTCTATAATGTTAAAATCAAATTCTTTCTCTAACTTTTCTTTTAAAAAATCTCTGAAATCACTTACGTGAGACTCCCAATTGAAATTGTCACTTAAAGTAATAGATATATAATTATTGTTTAAAAATATTTGTTCAACAAATTCAAATGAAAAAATTGAGTTTACAAATTTTGACTTAATATTAGAGTTATCTCTTTTGAATTCATATATTTTTTTAGTTAACAGTTTATTAGAAACAAATTTCATCACTTTTGGATTTGGTGTGCTTTCGGCATAGAGTGTAATGATGTTTTGTGTTTTTTCATTCATTTGAAATTTATCTGAAAAAATGAACTGTAATTTTCTTTCAATGATTTTTTCAACTTCATCCAAAACATCCTCCCAAGAGACAATTTCAAATCTTTCAAGTAACATTTCATTTTTTGAGATAGAAACAGATTTTATAAATGGCAGATAAAACATTTCTTTAGCTAAAGGCAAGTCATTAGCTTCTTCTACAGTGTTAAATTTTTTATTTTCAGTATTTAAATCAAAATTCCATTGAAATGATGCTAAATCATCACTAACAATTCTCGATTTAATTAGAAGTTTGTCCATAGTGCGAAATTAAAAAGTTTAATTTACATTTATTTAAATTATGCTTATAAAATCTGTTTTAGGTAAAAAACCAATATGGGGTAAAGACTGTTTTTTTGCTGACAATGCTGCTGTAATCGGAGATGTAGTCATTGGAGATTATTGCTCTATTTGGTTTAATACGGTAGTTAGAGGAGATGTAAATGAAATAAGAATTGGGAATAATGTAAATATTCAAGATGGCTCAGTAGTCCATTCTACCTATAAAAAGTCTTCAACATCAATTGGTGATAATGTTTCAATAGGCCATAATGCAATTATTCATGGGTGTATTATAGATGATTTTGTTTTAATTGGAATGGGAAGTATAGTAATGGATCATGCTAAAATAAGTTCAAACACGATAATAGCAGCCGGAAGTATAGTTAAAGAGAATACAATTATTGAGCCTAATTCAATATATGCTGGTGTCCCTGTTAAAAAAATAAAAGATATTGATCAATCCAAGTCAAAGAAGGAAATTGAAAGAATTGCAAAAAACTATCTTATATACTCAAGTTGGTATAAATAATTAAAATCCTAAATCTGACTTAACATCGGCCATTAAATCTTTTCCTTTGGCCATTATTACACTTCCACCAGTTGAAGAATCCAACACGTAATCAAAACCTTGAGCTGCAGCTACTTTTTCAATAGCTTCTCTTGCTTTATCATATAGAGGTTTCATCATTTCCATTTGCTTTTTTTGTAAATCTTGTGCAGCAGTTTCTCTATATTGATTTATATTTTGTTGCATAGTTTCCAATTCTTTTTGACGAGCTTGGTTTGTAACATCTGTTTGATTAGCTGCGTCAGCTGAATAAGTTTGAGCCTTGGTCTGAAATTCTTTGTATGTGTTTTCAATTTCAGTAGAATATGTTTTTTCTAGTTGTTCTAGTTGTTTTTGAGCAGCAATAACTTCAGGCATCTCGCTAATTAATTTTTGGGTATCAATATGGGCAACTTTACTTTGAGCATAAATTGAAATTTGAGTCACTAAAAAGAATATTATCGCTATAAAATATTTTGTGTTTTTCATATATTAAAATTTATTTAGAGGTTTAATTATGATTTTTTATTTCTACTTTTTTTCCTACGTTCAATTTCCTCTTTTCTGTTTTTAATTTTTTCTTGATTGTTGATTTTTCTTAAAACCAATTCGCTAATATCGTAATTTTTTTGCGAATATAACATAATTAATTTTGATGATCTATCAAATACGAAGTCAAATTTTTTTTCAATGGCAATTTCTCTAACAATAGATAAGACTCTATCTTGTATGGGTTTAATTAACTTATTTTTTTGATTTATGTAGTTGCCGTTAATACCAAAGTACTTATTTTGGAGATTAAAAATTTCATTCCTATATATATCCAATTCATCTTCTCTGTCTTTTATTAACTCAGAGGTAAGAAGAAATTTTTCTGCATTTAATTGATTTTCCATACTTTTCAATTCCATTTTTTTGATTTCAATATCTCTATTCCAATTTTCAGCTTTTATTTCTAAATTTTTAATTGCCTCTTTATAATCTCCAATTTCCTCAATAATTTTATTAAAATCTATGTAGGCTATTCTCACCCCTTTTTGTGCATAACTGAGTGTTGAAATGATAAAACAAAATAAAGCAAATGATAGTTTAAAATTCATAATTAACCATTTAGAATTGTTGACCAATTGTAAAATGAGTTTCCCAACCATTTGGGGCTCTGTTCGACGGGTCAGCGTTGTCAAACCCATAGGCAAAATCAATTCCAAGAAGTCCAAACGCTGGCATAAAAATTCTTACTCCAAACCCAGCTGATCTTTGAGCATTAAAGGGATTAAAGTTTCTAAAACCTTGATACCCTCTTCCTGATTCCATGTAACTTGTCCCATAGATTGAAGCGCTTGGCTTAAGTGTTATAGGATATCTCAGCTCAACAGTGAACTTATTATAAACCGTAGATCCCTCTCTACTCGATAATGAAAAATTCGGATAACCTCTAAGTGATATTACTTCTCTCCCATCAAGAGCAAAAGTGTTATTCATTCCATCTCCACCCACATAAAATCTTTCAAAAGGTATATCTCCCTTTTCATTATTATATGTTCCTAAAAAACCAAAATCTACTTGAGTCCTAAGAACTAATTTGTCAACTATTCTTGTAAACCAGCTTCCACTAAATTTTATTTTATAAAACTCCAAAAATTTAAACTTTTCTTGATCTATTTTACTTTGATCCGGAACTCTTTGACCTTGTGCATCAACTGTCTGGAATTCAGCGTTATTTCCTAGCGCGGAGTAATCAACCTTGTTGAATAATGAATAGGGTGGAGAAAATTTACCACTGATACTGAAATTTGACCCTCCAAGAGGGAATATTGGGTTTGTGTATGTATTATTTCTGGACAAGGTAACAGTATAATTAATGTTATTTGATACACCATCCCCAAAAGTAAATAACCCTGTAAAATAATTATTTAGATTGAAATATTGATAAGTAATAGCTTGCGATAATAAAAAATAATCATCAGGAACTGATAACCTTTTTGCAAGTCCGAGCGATATACTACTTATTTCAAAAGATTGAGATTTATCCGCTCTACCTGTAAAAAAATCATATCTAAATTGGTTAGTTTTTGACAATGATGTAGAAAATTGTACTGGTTGCCTTCCTCCAAGCCAAGGTTCAACAAAAGTAAAACTATAAGTATTGTAAAATTGACTTGATTGCAATCTTAGACTAAGTCTTTGTCCGTCTCCCGATGGAACTGGTTTGTATGATTCCTTATTAAAAATATTCCTCATTGAAAAATTATTAAAAGAAAATCCAAGTGTACCAATAAAGCCACCACCACCATAGCCACCCTGCAACTCTATTTGACTTGCTCCGGCTTCAACTAGTCCGAATTCTATATCCACAGTTCCAGCATTTGGATCTACATTTTTGAAATCAGGTGTAATTTGTTCTGCATCAAAAAACCCTAATTGTCCTAATTCTCTTACAGTCCTAACAACTTTATCCTTACTATAAAGCTCCCCGGGTTTAGTTCTAAGTTCTCTAAAAATAACATGATCGTTTGTTTTGTCATTTCCTACAACAGAAATTTTATTGAATGAAGCTAATTTTCCTTCGTTTACACGTATTTCAAAGTTAATAGTGTCATTTTCTGCGCTAACTTCTACTGCGTTTATGTTTGAAAAAAGATATCCACTATTTTGATACAAATTTGTGAGATCTTCTCCATCGGGTTTAGTGTCGTCAGCTATCCTTTCTTTAAGTAGAATTCCATTATAAGTGTCTCCTTTTTTAATTCCTAATACTGTTGCAAGTTGTCTATCAGTGTATGCAGCATTCCCTATGAAATCTATATTTCCAAAATAATATCTATTACCTTCTTCAACCTCAAAATTTATAGTTAATGTATTATCTTTATTTACTACAACAGTATCACTTAATATCCTAGCATCTCTATATCCTTTTTCTTTAAAAAAATCAATTAGATTTTCTTTATCTTCAATGTATTCATCTGGAATATATTTTGATTTTTTCCAAAATCTATAGAATTTTTTTTCTTTAACATTTTTTAATTTGGATATTAGAATTTTTTTCTTAAACTTTTCATTACCTATGAAGTTAATATCACTAATTTTTACTCTTTCTCCTTTGTCGATATTGATCAATAAATTAAGGGTATTTATTTGAGTTGAATCTTCAATATTTCTGATATTTACTTTTGCATTTAAATATCCTTCTTTTTTGAATTTATTGGTAATGTAATTTTTAGTATTTGTCAAGAAGCTTTCAGACAGTTTCTTTCCCTTATCGAGCTCAGTTTCTTTCAAAATATTTTGCATCTTGTTCTTTTTTACCCCATTTATTTTTACTTCATTCAGTGTAGGAAGCTCCTCTATTTCAATTTGCAGCGTGATACTTTTGTCCGTAATTTTTTTAGCATAAAAATTAATGTCACTAAATAAATCTAGATTCCAAAGTTTATTGATTACTGAACTAACTTGATCACCAGGGAATTGTATAGTTTGTCCTTTTCTTAGACCACTATAAGAGATTACAGTTTGCGGATTGAAACTTTTAAGTCCTGTAACTTCAATTGAGTCAATCAAATATTTTTGTCTTTTTTGTAGCGGTAAAGTTTGTGCGACAGCCTCAGAAGTAAAAATTAATAATGAAAAAAAAGTTAATATAAAAAATCGCATTTTAAATCTTAGTTTTTGATTTGATCACTTGTTTTTCCAAATCTTCTCTCTCTTTTTTTATAGTTTTTAATTGCTTTCGCAAAATGATTTTCATCAAAGTCTGGCCAAAAAACTTCAGAAAAAAATAGTTCTGCATAAGAAACTTGCCATAACAAAAAATTACTAATTCTCTGCTCACCGCTTGTCCTGATTAGTAAATCAACGGAGGGTAAATCTCCACTGTAAAGATGATGATTTATAATTTTTTCATCAATATTGTCAATACTAATTAAGTTTTTTTTGACCTTGAGGGCTAGATTCTTGATAGCATAAATTAATTCCTTTTTAAAGCCATAATTTAGAGCTAAAGTTAAAACTAAACCGTCATTTTTACTTGTTTTTTTTATTGTTTCTTGTAACTCTTTTATCACATTATCGGGTAATTTAGATATGTCTCCAATACATTTAAATTTCACATTGTTTTCAACCATTTTATTTATTTCTTTTCTTAAAGTATCAATTAAAATGCTCATTAGAGTTTCTATCTCTTTTTTTGGTCGATTCCAATTTTCCGTAGAAAAAGCGTACAATGTTAAATTTTTTATTTTAGTTTTCGTAGCATATTCTACAATTTTTTGAACAGATTTAATTCCATTTTTATGACCAAAAAGTCGACTTTTACCTTTTAGTTTCGCCCACCTTCCATTGCCATCCATTATGATAGCAACATGATTGGGAGTATTGTCTAAACTTTTTTTCATCTTTCTTTGCAGTAACAAGGTTGTCTTCCAAAGGTATAACTTAATGCTAAACCAGTAAAAACATACCAATCATTATTATATAATTCTCCATGTTTAATCATTATATCATTTTCAAATTGACCAATAGGATTAGAACCATCTAAATTATCTGTTAACGAATATCTAATTCCTGTTTCAAAACTTAGAACTAGACTGTTATTTATGCTAAATTTAATTCCAATAATTGCAGGAATAGAAAATTCAAGAGCACTATCGTATTTATCAACCTCTATTGAAGAAAGTTGGTTTCTAATAGTAAATAATTGATATTGGAAGTAGTTTATCCCAGTGAAGAAATAAGGAGAAAATTCTCTATCTTGATCATGAAGATTAAAATCAAAGAAATTTACTTCCATCCCAGCAGAAAACTCAAAAACTTTATTATTAACTTCAAAAAACCTATTAAATCTACTCAAATCGTTGGCATAATAATCAGAGCTCTTTAAAGTTGAAGTAATAAAGCTTGCTCTTAGAGCATACCTAGTAGTCAGATTCCATTTATAAATTAGTCCAATAGCTGGTGAATTAGAGTAAATAAAATGGGTGCTGCCTATATCCGATATTGTATTACTTCCCCCTAAAAACATCCCCATTTCATGAATTTGAGAAAACCCTATTAAATGAATGTTAATTAAAAAATACAAAGTAATAAACTTCCTCATTTGTATTTTGATCATGAAAGAATATTATAGTATTTAAACTGAATTAGGTAAAATTTATTGTTTAATTTCTTTTATCTAATCCCCAAAATAATTTTTCGCTTAAATCATTGTAAAATTCATTTTTTTGAAATTGGACTGTCTTCACACTAAATGACGCCTTTGTAATAATTATTTTAGTTTTATATGGTATACTAATTAGTTTAGAATCAAGAGATAGAAAATGATCTGAACCAGTTCCTTGCCCATCAACTTTTAACTCAATAATTGAATCATTTGGAATAACAAGAGGTCTGACATTTAAATTATGAGCTGCTATTGGAGTTATTAGCATGCTTGGTGTTTCAGGAAGCATTATCGGTCCTCCACTACTAAGATTATATCCGGTTGATCCTGTTGGAGTAGCTATTATTAATCCATCAGCCCAATATTTTGACAATTTTATTTTATCTATTGAAGTTTCTATACTTACAAGGGAAGCAGTATTTTTTCTAGAAACAGTAATTTCATTTAATGCATAGGGAAATTCCAAGTTGATTTTCCTATTAATTTTTAAGGTTAAAAGATCCCTATTCACCAAACTATAATTTTTTGATTTAAGAGAATGAATTCCGTTATTTAATTTTTCCTTCTGAATTCCGGTTAAAAACCCTAGTCTTCCAATATTAATTCCAAGAATCGGAATTTGATTCTGTTTTAAAAATGAAACTGCTTTTAACATCGAGCCGTCACCTCCTATGCAAAAAAGAAAATCAGCTGATGAATTCAAATTACCATAAATATTTATTTCAATATTTCGATCAAGTTTTTTAAATGCTTTATACAAATTCTTGTCAACGCTTATAGAAATTTTTTCTTTTAATAATAGTTTTAAAATCTCAAAACTAGCTTTAATTGAAACTTCATTTTCGAATGGACATATAAGGATTATTTTCATTATTATGATTAATAATATTTAGACAAATTTAATAACCAATATTCAACGTATTTGTGTTTTTACTAATTAAATTTGTAAAAATTTTAATTATTGAAGACAAGACTTAGCGTTAATGTAAATAAAATTGCTACACTGAGGAATTCAAGGGGGCAAAATACACCTAACCTTTTGAAGGTTGTTGAAGACATCGAAGGATTTGGTTCTGACGGTATTACAATTCACCCAAGACCTGATGAACGACATATACGGTATTCAGACGCCCTAGAGTTATCTAAAATTATTAAAAGTGAGCTAAATGTTGAAGGTAATCCAATTGATAATTTTATGCAATTGGTTTTAAAAATTAAACCTACTCAAGTAACTTTAGTGCCAGATGGAATTAACAATATTACTTCAAACTCTGGATGGGATACAATTAAGCATTCCGAATTTTTAGGTAAAAAAATTGAAGAATTAAAATCTTGTGGTATCAGAACTTCAGTCTTTGTAAATCCTGACCCGAAAATGATTAGAGGTGCATTTGAAATAGGAGCTGACAGAATAGAATTATATACATATCATTATGCTCATCAATATAAAATAGATAAAGAAAATGCTATTTCACAATATTATCAATCTGCTAAAGAAGCAAATAAACTTGGAATTGGAATTAATGCGGGTCATGATTTAAATCTTAATAACATCGGTTATTTCAAACAAAAAATATCAAATCTTTTGGAGGTATCAATTGGTCATGCCCTAATTACAGAGTCTTTGTATTCAGGATTTGAAAATGTAATTTCAAGATACAAAGCAATTCTCGGGTGAAAATTTTAAATTCTCAGCAGATTGGAAATGGTAATAAAAATATAATCATTTTGCATGGATTTTTAGGAATGGGTGACAATTGGAGGGGTTTTGCAAAAAAACTTGATCAAATAAAATATAGAATTCATTTGCTTGATCATAGAAACCACGGTAAAAGTTTTTGGCATGAAAATATGAGTTATGATGATATGGCCAAAGATTTACTCGTATTTTGCAATTCCCAAAAAATTGATAAATCTATAATAATTGGACATTCAATGGGAGGTAAAACCGCGATGAAATTCTCATTATTATTTCCTCAAAAAGTTGAAAAATTAATTGTTGTTGATATAGCTCCTAAATTATATTTCCCAGATTTTAAAGATATAATGAATGGATATAATTATCTGGATTTAGATTCTTTGAGAAGTAGATCTGAAATCGATAATATTTATAAAAGTTTTGTTGGAGATAATTTTCTTAGATCCTTTTTGATGAAGAATATTTATAGAGATAAGGAAGGGAAATTTAGGCTACGTATTAATTTTAAAGTTTTAGAAAAAAAAATTACAGAAATTGGATCATTTGATCATAAAAACTTAGTTTTTGATAAACCGACTGCCTTTATTAAAGGTTCCAAATCTGATTATATTCTATCAAATGATGAAAATTTAATTAAAAAATGTTTTCCAAAATATTCAATACATGAAGTAAGTGATGCGGGCCACTGGGTTCATTATGATAATCCTAGGGCTTTTGAAAAAATAGTTAAGAGTCTTTTATAATTTAACATTATAGAAGTTAATTGTTAGATTATTTGTCCATTATTTTAATAGTTGATTTTAATTATAATTTTGCATCTATGAACGAGATATTGATTAGAAAAGCAGAAATTAATGATATGGTTTCGGTTTTAGATTTAATTAAAGAATTAGCAGAATTTGAAAAAGAACCCAAATCAGTTATTATAAATGTTAATGATTTAATTAATGATGGATTTTGTGATAATCCAAAATTTAGTTGTTTAGTCGCTGAAATAAAAAATAAAGTTGTTGGGATGGCACTCTTTTATGGTAGATACTCAACTTGGAAGGGTAAAACGTTACATCTTGAAGATTTAATTGTTAAAAAATCATTTAGAGGGAAGGGCATTGGGAAAAAATTATACAAGAAATTTATTGAAATAGCAAAATTCGAGAATGTCAGGAGAGCAGAGTGGGTTGCTTTAGATTGGAATGTAAATGCTATTAAATTTTATAAAAATTCTGGGGCTAAAGTTTTAAATGATTGGAAAACTATACAAATTGATAAAGAATCTATTGAAAATTATCTGACTGAAAAATGAAAGTTTTCAAATTTGGCGGCGCTTCAATAAAAGACTATAAAAGTATTATAAGGCTATCTAGGATAATTAGAAAAGAAAATCATGACAGAATGATTATTATAGTCTCAGCAATGGGTAAAACTACAAATTCAATTGAAAAACTTGTTTTATCCTATTTAAATTCTTCTAAAGATTTTAAAGATAAATTGGAATTAATCAAAAACTTTCATTTGGACATAATTAAAAATCTGTTTAAAAAGAATAATTCTTCGATTACAAATATTGTTCAAGCAGTATTTGACGAAATAGATAAATTTTTAAAAACAAACAAAGAGACTGATTATAATCTTATTTATGACCAAATAGTTTCTTATGGAGAAATCCTCTCTTCAATTATTATTTCGAAATACCTAAATTTTATAGGGTTAAAATCAAAATGGGTCGATGCAAGGTCTTGTATAGTAACCGATGAATATTATCGAGATGCTAATGTTGACTTAGAAAGAACTTCTAAATCATTAAAAAAAAATATCAGAGGTAAAGGGCTATTTGTTTCTCAAGGTTTTATTGGAAGTAATAAAAAATCATATACTACTACATTAGGAAGAGAAGGTTCAGACTATTCGGCAGCAATTTTTGCACATGCGTTAGACGCTGAAAGTGTAACAATTTGGAAAGATGTAAGAGGTGTATTAAATGCAGATCCTAGGTACTTTAATAAAACTAAATTATTAAATAAAATTTCATATGAAGAGGCTATCGAATTGGCTTTCTATGGCGCCTCTGTTATTCATCCAAAGACTTTGCAGCCTTTAAAGAAAAAGAGTATACCACTTTTTGTTAAATCATTTTTAAGTCCTTCTAGAGAAGGAACCCTGATCTCTAAAAAAGATTATAAAGTGAGAAATATTCCGTCGCACATTGTGAAATGGAATAGGGTTTTATTAAAAATTTCATCCAAGGATTTTTCATTTATTGTAGAAAAGAAGATCTCACTAATTTTTTCTATGCTATCCAAGTATAAAATGAAGGTTGAATTGATTCAAAACTCAGCAATAAGTTTCTCCGTTGTTCTAAACAATAAATATCAAAGATTGGATGAACTTTTAAAAGAATTAAGGGAAAATTTCAAGGTTTCAGTTGATAAAGAAGTTTCATTATTTACAATTAGACACTTTAATAGAAATTCACTAAAACATATTAAAAAACTAAATCATAACATTCTTCTTGAGCAAAGAACTTATGAGACACTTCAATTGGTTTTATCAAGAAATTTTAAACGGGAAAATCTTTTTGAATTTTTTGAACAATAATTTTTGCCAACTTTAAATGACTTTCAAATGTCCATCCAGCAATATGTGGTGTTAAAATTATTTTTTCATTTTTAATTAGATTAAGAAAATTTTGGTCAATCTTGCCATTGAAAGTATTTTCGAATGATTTTTTTTCATATTCCAAAACATCTAAAGCAGCACCCAAAATTTTTTTATTTTCTATTCCATCAATCAAGTCCATAATTTTAACTGCACTTCCCCTAGCGGTATTGATAAGCCAAAATGGATTTTTCATTCTTTCAATAAAAGTTTTATTGATTAATCCGATACTTAAATTATTTTGGGGAGTGTGAATACTCAAGATATTGCATTTATTTTGCAACTCTTCAATTGACACTTGTCTTGCGATTGAATCTTTAGTTTTTTTTCTAATATCATAAAAAATAATTTCCTTTACGTTGAAACCCGTTAATTTTCTTGCCAAACTTTTTCCTGTATTTCCATAACCAACAATTCCTACTGTTTTATTTTCAATTTCATAACCTCTGAATTTTTCTCTACTCCATAATTTATTTTTCACAGAATCATTTGCTAGGTTCAAGTTATTAAGTAAACTCAAAATTAATCCAAGGGCATGTTCTCCTACAGCATTACTGTTTCCCTCTGGAGCTGAAATTAATTTTATTCCCCTTCTTTTCAAGTATTGAATGTCAATATTTTCAATACCTGAACCAACCCTAGCAACAAATTTAATCCCCCCCCCATTTTTTAGAAAATCAGAATCAATTTTAAAACGACTTCTAATAACTATCCCATCAAATTGACCTATAACTGATTTTATCTCATCCAATGACATTTTGTAGCCCTCTACATTTATGTAACCACTGTTTTTTAAATCATTAATAAGGGAATGATGGTTTTTGTCTATATGTAAAATTTTCATTGCAAGAATTAAAATCCTAAAATTAACTTTGCAATGTAAAAGAAAAGGAATATGCCAAAAATATCATTAGCTGTTGTTATAAAAGGACCTGTTGCAATAGCCGGGTCTATTCCTTGTTTGTTTAAAATTATTGGCACGAATGTTCCTATTAAAGCAGATATAATAATAACACTCATCATTGAACCTGCAACGGTCAAACTTAAAAGCATATCTTGATTAATAATTTCTCCAAAAATTATCAAAACAATAGAAAGAATTAAACCATTAATTAATCCTAAACCTATTTCTTTAAATAATCTATTGATAAGAGATCCTTTAATTACTTGATTTGCGATACCCTGTACAATTATTGCAGAAGACTGGACACCCACATTCCCAGCCATCGCGGCAATTAAAGGGGTATAAAAAAAAAGACTTCTGAGTTCAGATTTTATCATTATTTCTTCAAAATCTTTTAAAATAAACACACTCCCTAATCCTCCTATAAGACCCAGAAAAAGCCAAGGAAGCCTTGCTCGGGTTAGTTGAAAGATGTTGTCATTAGCTTCAACCTCTTTTGATATTCCTGCAGCCAGTTGATAATCTTTATCTGCTTCTTCTTTTATGATATCTACCACATCATCAATAGTAATTCTTCCCAGTAATTGTTTTTTATCGTTAACTACTGGGATAGCTTCCAAATCATACTTTGACATAACATTCGCGATTTCATTAAGATCTTCATTAACGTTTACAAAATCTACATTAGGAATATATATGTCTTTAACTTTGGCTTTTGTGTTAGCTGTTAAGAGATCTTTTAGAGATAATCTACCAAGTAATTTATTTTTTGAATCGGTAACATAAATAGAGTGTACTCTAGTAACCTCTTTAGCTTGCTTTCTCATTTCTCTAACACAGTTTATAACACTAAGATTTTCATTAACACTTACAAGTTCTTTCGCCATAAGAGCCCCAGCAGTCCCCTCTTCATAATTTAATAGTTCCCTTATATCTTGTGAATGTTCAGTGTCCTCAATTTTTGATAAAACCTTTTCCTGCAAAATTTCTGGGAGTTCACCGACAATATCAGCTGCATCATCAGTATCTAGTTCCTCTATTTCCTCAGCTATTTCTTTTGCGGAAAGTTTACTTAAAATTTTTTCTCTAAAGCTTTCGTCAACTTCAGCGAGAGCCTCAGCAGTTATGTCACTCTCCAAAAGCTTTACAATGTGAATAGCTTCGTCTAAAGATAGTTGCATAATAATCTCTGCAATATCAGCGTAATGAAAATTACTTAATTCTTTTTTTAGAACCTCATTTTTGTTTTCATAGATAAGAGTTTTAATCTTGTCTAAAAAGATATCATTTACATGTAGCTTTTCCATTTTCAATCAGTTCTGTTAGTGCTATAAAGCCTTCACCTGAAATTTTCTCGGGTCTTAAATCAAATATACTATCTTCTGAGATACTTTTAGGAATCTTAAATGATTTAAGGCTATTTCTTAATGTTTTTCTTCTTTGTTGAAAGCTGGTTTTTACAATTGTATGCAATAATTTTTCATTACAATTAATCATTATTTTGTTTTTTTTATTTAAACATATGACTCCCGAGTATACTTTTGGTTTAGGCAGGAAAACTTTTGGGGATACTGTGAATAGATACTTCACATCAAAATAAAACTGAGTTAAAACAGATGTTATGCCATACGCTTTTGATCCAGGTTTTTCACAAATTCTTTTTGCTACCTCTTTTTGGAACATTCCTACCACACAATCAATTCGGTCCTTATTTTCTATAATTTTAAAAATTATTTGAGAAGAAATATTATAAGGAAAGTTACCTATTATTGAGAGATTTTTTTTCTTAAAAAAGTCATCAAAAGTAAATTTTAAAAAATCTACATTTAAAATTTTCTTTTCAAGTTTAGGAAATTTCAATTTTAAGAAGGGTAATAAATCTTTATCAATCTCAATTAAGTACAAATTTGAATATTTTTGAATTAATTTCTGAGTTAAAATTCCTCTTCCAGGACCTATCTCAATTATTAAATCTTTTTTATTTCTATTAAGTGAACTGACTATTTTTTCTGCAATTTTTAAGTCTTTTAGAAAATGCTGACCTAAAGTTTTTTTGGGATTAAAAAAATCCATTTTAAAATTCAATTAATAATTTCAAATCCAGTATAAGGAACAAGACATTTTGGAACCTCAATTCCATTTTTAGTTTGATTATTTTCTAGTAATGATGCCATAACTCTTGGGATAGCAAGTGCACTTCCATTTAAAGTGTGTACATTTTTTTTGACTCCTTGTTTAGATTTATATTTAATTAGTAATCTTTCAGACTGAAAATTTTCAAAAGTAGAGACCGAACTAATCTCTAACCATTTGTTTTGAGCTGGCGAAAATAGTTCAAAATCATATGTACATGCAGATGTAAAACCCAGGTCACCTCCACATAACCTTAAAATACGATAGGAAAGGTTAAGTTCATTTACTATTTTTTCCACATGTTCTACCATTTTTGAAAGTGCTTTTAAGGATTTATCTTCCTTTTCTAATCTTACTATTTCTACTTTATCAAATTGATGAAGTCTATTAAGTCCCCTTACATCTTTACCGTAGCTTCCAGCTTCTCTCCTAAAACAAGGAGTGTAACCTGTAAGAGCAATTGGTAAACGTGATTCATCTAACGTAACCCCTCTGTAAATATTAGTGATAGGAACTTCAGCAGTTGGGATTAAATAAAGATTCTCTTTTTCTAATAAATACATTTGACCTTCTTTATCAGGTAACTGCCCAGTAGAAAATGCAGACTCGTAATTAACAAGATGAGGAACCTGAACTTCTTGATAACCTGAATTTGCATTTTTATCCAAAAAAAAGTTTATAAGAGCTCTTTGTAACTTTGCACCTTTTCCTTTGTAAACTGGAAATCCAGCAGCTGTAATTTTGACCCCTAACTCAAAGTCTATTATATCATATCTCTTACCCAAATCCCAATGAGAAATTAAATTTTGTTTTGTTTTATCATGTACTAAAACCTCTTTAATTATTTCATTCTCATCTGAATTTTTACCCTTTACAACGTTATTTATAGGCGGATTAGGAACGTTACATCTTTCTTCTAACAATGATTTTTTTATTTTGTTTAAATCATTTTGATAGATTTTATTTTTATTCTTTAATTCAAAATTCTTTTCTTTTAAAGATTCCACTTGAGATAAGTCTCCTGATTTAATTTTTTCTCCAATTAACTTTGACAATTTATTTGTGTCTGAAAGACTTGAATCCATAAGAGTTTGAATTTGCCTCCTTTTAATATCTAGTTGAAGAATTTTATCAATAGCTTGTGAATAATCAACTCCCCTTTTATTTAAGCTTTCAATTATTCCTTTTTTATTTTCTTTTAATAATTCTAGTGGTATCATTTTTCTAATTCAAATATAGACTATTGATTTTATAATTTTTTAATCAAATCTTCACAAAGTTTTTTATCACTGACTAATTGCTTTTCAAGATCTTTTAAAGAATTAAATTTTTTTTCATTTCTAATTAAATCTAGAACTTCAATTTTAATTTTTTTATCATATAAATTTTCATTTAAATTTAAATAATGTACTTCAGTTGTTCTTGTCTTCCCATTAACCGTGGGTCTAAACCCAATGTTCATCATTCCAAAGAAATAATGATTTTTAATTGAAGATTTCACTAAGTAAACACCGTCCTTAGGTAGTAATTTGAAATCTTCAGGAATAAATATATTTGCAGTTGGGAAATCAATTTTTCTTCCAATTCCATTTCCACTTACAACCTTACCTGATATTCTAAAATAACGATTTAGGTATTTATTGGCTTTATGAATATCTCCATTTGAAATTGCAGTTCTAATTTTCGTTGAACTCACATTCACTGATTCGATTTCCTTGGCTTCTATTTTTTCTACTTCGAAACCGTAGGTAAGACCACAATTAATTAAGTTATCCACTGTTGCCTCCCTGTTTCTGCCAAAACGATGGTCATATCCAATAATTAAATATTTAACCGAAAGAGACTTTACAATTATATCCCTGACAAAATCATTAGCGGTCATCCTAGAGAAAGATTTAGAAAAAGGGTGGATAATTAAAGTCTCGATATCCAGTTTTTTAAGCAAATCAATTTTTTCTTCGAGAGTATCGATTAGCTTGATAGATGTATCACTTTGTAAAATCATTCTTGGGTGAGGAAAAAAAGTTAAAACAACAGGATTGATATCTTTATTCTTGGATACCATCACAAGACGCTTAATTATTTTTTGATGACCGACATGCACACCATCGAAAGTGCCTATGGTTAAAGCACAAGATTTTAATGGTCTATAATTTTCGATACCATAAATTACCTTCACGAAAAAAGTTTATCTTTAATTGAAAAGTATTGAAAGTATTTTTTCTATTCGAAAGATACAAAACCTTTGTGTTAAATAGTTAAATTTTGAGAAAGTTAATTTTAGTTTTATTTATATTAACGTTTCAATCTTCTTATTGTCAAGACTACTGGAAAATCAACACTTTTACAGAACATCAAGATGAAATTGATATAAGACACCACATTAATAATATATCTTTAAAATATAAAAATTTCACTAGAAAAATTCTGAGTAGTAAGGATGATGAATTAATAAAAATAGATTTTCCGAATGAAAATGGAAAGCTTGAATATTTTTTATTAAAAGAGACAAAAACCTTATCCAAGAAGATTAAGTTGAGATACCCTAAAATAAGAACTTTTAGGGGTTATAGTGAAACTAGAAAAAATGTTATTTTGAGGATCACTTTTTCACCCCTTGGTATTTCTGGAACTCTCAGAACACCAAAAGGATTTGTTTTTTTACAGCCACTAAAGGATAGTAATACAGAGCATATTTTTTATGGTTCCAATAGGTACAATTACATAGGAGAAAAATTATTTTGTAAAACTAATTCGTATAAAATTAATTCTTCAATAAATAAATTAAATAAAAGAAAATCAAATAAAATCAGTAATAAAGTGCCTAAATCATTTAAAATTGCAATTGCGGCTTCAGGGGAGTACACTGAATTTTGGGGAGATAACAATGATCAAAATGGAACTAATTCTGAAGATGCTTTTGCCGCAGTAGTTTCAACGATTAACAGACTAAATGAAATAATGGAAGTCGATTTAGGTATTAAACTAATTATTGTATCTGATGCGTCTCTTATGTATGAAGATAAGTCGAGTGATCCATTCAACTCAAATTTTGCAAGTGAAATTCATTCTACTTTATCTTCACTAGTAGGAGAAGAAAATTATGACTTAGGACATTTGTTTCATCGCGGTCAAGCAAGTGGTGATGCAGGCTCTGTTGGTAATGTTTGTGTAAATGACAGCAAAGACAGAGCTTATTCCGCTCATCCATTTACAGCTACTAATGGTAGTAGTGGTATTTTTTTAAATGATTACTTTGATCTTGATTTTGTTTTGCATGAAGTTGGACATCAATTTGGAGCTACCCATACTTATGCTTATGATCCAGAACCTTTTGGTGTTTCATCCGAGCCAGGAAGTGGTTCTACAATTATGTCATATGCAGGATTTGTTTCTGGAGAAAATATGCAGCGCCACAGTGATCCCTATTTTCATTATCATAGTATACAAGATGTTGAATCTTATGTAGATAATGTTTCTTGTCATTCAAATATTAATTCTTTAAATCAAAAGCCGACTGTTAGTGCTGGTAAAGATTTTTATATACCTAAAGGGACTGCATACTATCTTAAAGCAAATGGATTTGATTCTGATAATGATAATTTAACTTATTGTTGGGAACAACTCGATTCGGGACAAGTTGATGCATCTAATTTTGGACCTGACCTCCTTACAGGAAGTATAAATAGATCAATTCCTCCCTCTGAAAATGAAATAAGGTATATACCCAACATTTCACAAATTTTAAATGGAAATTTAGTGTCATCAAACCCGACTCTTTTTTCCTCTTGGGAGACAGTATCTAACGTTGAAAGAACCTTAACATGGGGAGTTACGGTTAGGGATAGAAGTGAATTGAACCCAAATGGGATGGGACAGATTTCCCAAGATGTAAAGAAAATATTTGTTAGTGCAACTGCAGGACCATTTAGAATTACATCAAATGATTCAAATGATATTGTTTGGAAATCTGGATCTAATCAAAAAATAATTTGGGATGAAGCAAATACCGATAAGGCGCCTATTAGCACTGAAAGAATTTCAATATTTTTGTCGGTTGATGGTGGAGAAAATTTTTCTATACCTCTAGCTGAAAATATACCAAATAACGGAGAGACTTACATAATTGTACCTGGGAATATAACAACCGAAGCAGCTAGAATTAAAATTTCAGCTGATGATAATATTTATTTCGCAGTTAACGCATCACCATTTAAAATTGAAGAAAGAGACTTTGCCTTCCCTTTTATTGAACCTGAAAAAATTAGTTGCGGAGATGAAGAGTTAACTTTTGAATTCAATTTAAAGACATACAACAACTTCAATGGTGAAATTCAATTTGAACTTTTAGATTATCCAAACCAAATTTCATATAACATATCTCCAACTAGTTTAAATTCTTCTGGAACATTGGGAAGTATTACTCTAAATCGAAATGAATTACCTTATGGGACTTATAATATCTTTTTAAATGGGACCTACGATAATACAACTGAACAAGAAACTTTTATTGCAAGTTTTTATCCTAACAACATCTCTACACCTCAATTAGTTTCTCCAGCTAATAATTTAGCCAATGCTAACGTCAATCAAAATTTTGAGTGGTCAGGTGTGAATTATGCGGATAATTATAGATTCGAATTAAGTACAGTTGAGGATTTTTCTTCTCTTGTTAAAGATGAAAAAACTTTTGAAAATAAAATTTCAATCTCAAATTTAGATCCAGAGGAGACTTATTATTGGAGAGTATCAGCTTCAAATATTTGTGGTAACAGCCCTCCATCGAATTCAAGAAAATTTTCTACAACTGTTATAACTTGTAATTCGTATACATCAGATAATATTCCTGTAAATTTAAATGACGCAACTTCAGCACTGGAAGGGGTAACTGAGGTAAAAATAAATGTGTTAGATAATTTGAAGATCATCGACTTAGATTTAGAATTAAGTATTGATCATAGTTATATTCAAGACTTAACAATAATGCTGATTTCACCTGAAGGGGATGAAGTGATTTTAACAAAAAATTTGGGTGGTACAGGGATTAATTACACCAACACGATTTTCGATTCAGAGTCAATAAATCCTATACAAAATGGTTCACCTCCATTTACGGGTATATATAAACCAATTGGAAATCTTAAGGATTTTTACAACTTAAACTCAGGGGGAGAGTGGACTTTAAGAATCATTGATCAGTACCCAGTTGACACTGGTATTTTAAAATTTTTGGCATTAAAACTATGTCTAAGTGGTGAAATAAAATCTAATACAGACGGTGATTTAATTCCAAATGATGAGGACAATTGCCCCTTTGTGACCAATCCTGATCAAGCTGACTTTAATAATAATGGAATAGGAGATTTGTGTGATTTAAATGATCAAAGAAACATCAAAATTTTTAAGAAGGATGCAACTTGTAGAGGAAAACAAAATGGAGAAATCGAGATATCTGCAATAGCAGTTTTTGATTATGAGGTTGAAATTTCTGGAAGTAATGGCTATTATCGTTCATTTACAATGTCAAATCAAGAACTATTAATTCAAAACTTAACCCCTGGGACATATCAGATATGCATAATGGAAAGAATCAGTAGTTTTCAAACTTGTTACACTACTGAGATAAATGAACCATTACCTTTAAATGTTACAAGTAAAATTAACAAGTCAAATAAAATTATAAGTTTAAATTTTGAAGGTGGTAAAAAATATATTGTTAATATAAATGGCAAAAAATTTATAACTATGGAAAACGAAAAAGATTTTAATCTAGCTAAGGGACTTAATATAATAGAAGTTAGTACCTCACTGTATTGTCAAGGAACTCATAAAGAATACATATATATAGACACGAAGTCACAAATATATCCTAATCCGTCAGCTTACAATTTAAATATTTTAGTTGGAGGTGATTCATTGCATTCAGAAATAGATATAATCGATACTTTTGGTAATATTGTCTATTCTAAAAAAATCAAATTAGATTTTGCATCTAGATATTTTAAATTGGACATTTCTATGCTGCCAATTGGAAATTATTTTTTGAAGATTCATTCGAATTCAGGGTTTGAAACAATAAAGTTTATAAAGAAATGATTAAAAAATACACCTCATTTTTTTTACTTATTTTAATTTTCTCTTGTAAAGAGTCGATCCCTGACCCCGAGCAGGTAGTATTAATTAACCCCGAAAACAATAATACTTGTTTATTTTCAAATTCAAATTCAAATTTTGCGGAGGTAGAATTTAGCTGGACAGAATCAAAACATACTGATAACTATGATTTAATTATTGAAAATCAGATAACTAATGAAAACATATCAAAAACAACAAATTTAACAACATTTCAAGTTACTCTTGAGAGGGGAGCACCTTATAGTTGGTACGTAGTTAGTAAATCTGATTCAAGTGAAAATATTGCATTAAGTGAGACTAGAAACTTTTATTTGGAGGCCCAGTCTCAATTGGCTCACATCCCATTTCCTGCAAAGCTAATTTATCCTTTGAATGAATCAATTTTAAATTCAGTTAATATAGTCACATTTCAATGGGAAGGATATGATCTAGATGGAGATATTAAAAATTATGACTTAATCATTGAGAATGCTTCAAATGGTACGGAAATTAAATATGAAAAAATTTTGATTGAAGAACTTGACATAGAACTTCAAAATGGGAATGTTTATTTATGGAAAATAATTACCAGAGACAATGAAAATAACATTTCTACATCTGTTACTTCCAACTTTGAGTTAGCAAATTAGAAGTTTTAATTATTAAAATTATTCATCGCATTTGTTGGTCCAAGTAGAGTATAAGAAAAAATTGCTTTTTCTGTTTTTATAAAATAAGTTTCTAAAACGTCTAGTTCATTTTGATTCCATTTATCCAAAACAAATTGGGTTGTGTTTTGTTTAGTTTCATTTTTGATTCCAAACCTTAATCTACCATAATTACTAGTGCCTAATTTAGATTCAAGATCTTTAAGACCATTGTGACCTCCATCACTTCCCTTTGTTTTGATTCTAATTGATCCAAAAGGGATATTCAAATCATCGCAGATAACCAGTAGGTTTTGAAGATTTATTTTTTCTTTAGCCATCCAGTATTTTACAGCGTCACCACTCTTATTAACGTATGTTGAAGGTTTTAAAAAAACAAAAACTCTGCCCTTAAAGTTGAACTTTGTGACTGCACCATACCTTAATTCACTAAATTTTAATTCTTTCCTTTTAGCTATATAATTCAATACATCAAAACCCAAATTATGTCTCGTTAAAGCATAATCTACTCCAATATTACCAAGACCAACAACCAAAAATTTTTTAGAAATGTCTTTTGGTTGAGGCTTCTTATTTTTAAAAGGATTCCACCAAGACATTTAAGTTCTTTTAAATTTTAGCAATAAATTATTCCTTTGATGGGGTTTCTTCTTTCACCTCATCTGAATCTTTTTTCTCTTCAGTTGAGTCTTCAGCTACTTCTTCACTCACTTCAGCTTCCGTTTCTTCAATTTCCTTTAATGAGGTTCTTGCAATTTTAACCTGACAAACTACCGTATTCTCTGGATGAAGGAATTCATAATTTTCAGTCTTTAATTCTGAAGCGTACAATTTATCTCCTAATTCTAAGTTTGAGATGTCAACTGTAATGAAGTCTGGTAAATTTTTAGGGAGAGCTTTTACTTTCAGCTTCCTTTGGTTAAGTATTAAAACACCTCCAGTTATTAATACACCTGGTGCAGAACCCTCAGTTTTAACAGGTATTTCCATTGAAACTTCTTTGTTTTCGTTGAGTTGATAGAAATCAATGTGTAAAATTTTGTCTGATAATGGATGGAACTGGATATCTTGTAAAATAGCATCCAATTCTTTTTTTTCAAGAATAATTTTTACTGTGTGGGCATTGGGAGTATAAACGAGTTTAGAAAAATCAATTTCTTTTGCAGTAAAATGTATAGGTTCGCTTTCTCCATATAAGACACATGGAACCATATCTTGTTTTCTCAAATCCTTTGTTGATTTTTTCCCAAGAGCTTTTCTTGTACTCCCGTTAATTGTTATTGATTTCATTATTTTAATTTAAAAAGTTTTTGTCTATTGATTTGTTTAAATGAACATTCTTCATAGTCGATGCAAAAAGTTCAGCACAACTTAAAATTTTAACCTTTTTCGATTTTGGTTTTACTGGTATGGTATCAGTAATAATTAATTCTGCTAAATTGGATTTTTCTATTTTTTCGTATGCATCACCAGATAGGATACCGTGTGTGCACACAGCCCTAACAGATAAAGCACCTCTTTGAATCATTAAATCAGCTGCTCTTGTAAGTGTTCCGGCAGTGTCGACCATATCGTCAACTAGAACAACATTTTTCCCTTCAACATTACCAATAAGTTCCATACTATCGATAATATTTGCTTTTTTTCTTTGCTTGTAGCAAATAACAACATCAGACTCTAAAAATTTAGAATACGCGTATGCACGTTTAGATCCTCCCATATCAGGTGAAGCTATGGTTAAATTTTTTAACCTTAAATTTTTAATGTGTGGAACGAAAATAGTTGAGGCATAAAGATGATCAACGGGCTTTTCAAAAAAACCTTGAATTTGATCTGCATGGAGATCCATGGTAATTATTCTCGTAGCTCCTGCGGCTTCTAAAAGCTTCGCAATTAATTTTGCTCCTATTGGCACTCTTGGTTTGTCCTTTCTGTCCTGTCTTGCCCACCCAAAATAAGGAAGAACAGCCGTAACATGTCTCGCAGAGGAACGCTTGGCGGCATCAAGCATTAAAAGCATTTCCATAAGATGATCGGAATTTGGATGCGTCGAACCAATAATAAATACTCTTGACCCTCGAACAGACTCTTCAAAAGAGGGTTGAAATTCTCCATCGCTAAAATTTGAAAACTTAATTTTACCAAGTTTAGCACCAAAACCTTTGGCTATACTAGTAGCTAAATCGAGACTTTGCGAACAGCTAAAAATTTTTGCCTCTGTCATGCCTTGTTAGTTAAATTTAAGTGGATTGCAAATTTAGAAATTTATTTTCGTTATGGAACTTAGAAGGCAACATTTTTAAATGTTGAAATTATTTGTTTACATTTATAAAAATGCCTTGGTGGCGGAATTGGTAGACGCGCTGGATTCAAAATCCAGTTCCTTTGGGAGTGTGGGTTCGATTCCCACCCAAGGTACATTTATATTTAAAAATTTACAATTTACTTAAGTTTCAATTTCCATCGGTTTGAATTTCACCGAAGTGATTGCACTGTTATTCCACATTTTAATCCACTTATTAAATTCTAAAACAGATCTCCTATTAATTTTCATTAATGGAACAATCTCATCAAAATTATCAAGAGGTTTTATCATACTATCTACATTTACAGCAAAAGCACAAAACTTTGGATATTTAAGTGAACCAAAACCGATGATTGAATAGTTTATTTTGTTATGTTGACTAAACTTTTTGAAAAGAGGCACAAAATTATTTGCATTTGATGGGGGATCTCCTTCACCATAAGTTGAAGTAAGAATTATAAAAGTTTCTGCTTGATTATAAATTTTATAACTATTTAAAGGTTTTATAATCACTCTCTCTCCAAAAGACTGAATTTGAGCACTCAAGAATTTAGCAAATTCAAATGTGTTTCCTTTTTCAGACCCTACTAAAATAATGTATTTACTGTCTTTTTCCGATGACAAATATTTAATGTTTAAACTTTTCAGAGTCGATTTTATCGAAATTTTAAAGCCAGTGAAAATAAAAAACAAAATGCTGATCGATGACACAAGCAAAATTATTGATAAAAACAAATTTCCTTTTCCAGTATGTAAATTGTAAAACCATTCTTTTGTAAAATAACTAAATGGATAAAAACTTTGAGAATAAATTCTATTGTTATACTGGTTTACCATTACAGAGCGGTCATTTAGTTCAATCGCATAAAAGTCACTTTCAGATTTTGAAAATGGGTAAATTACTTTCTTTACTTTATCGAGTGATATTAAATCAAATTTCAAATATTTGTTATCAGATAAAATTTCTTCTTTAATAGACATAGAATTCTGCAAATCACCTATTACAAATCTATCAAAAGTGAGGTAAGCACCAGATATCGCTATTAGAAATACTGGTACAACAAATATCCTGCTAAAAACAACATGATATTTTTCTGAAAAGTCATTTTCTTTTATTCTTTTAAAAATTTTTAAAACACCTCCCTGTCTTTGAATTAAGAGCATTAGTCCAGTAAGTGTAATAAGAGATAGAATGAATGAAATTAATCCAACAAAAACTCTTCCAATTTTTTTAAAGAAGAGGGATCTATGAAGATTTGTAAAAAAAACTAAAAAATTTTGATTTTGGCTTTACCTTTTCAAGCGTTTCGCCATTAATTGGATTTAAATAAACTTCTTCAGTTTGATTTGTTGATGTTAAAACTTTGGCAGAAACAAATTTTTCAGCAGTGATTTGGATCTCATAAACTTCTTTAAATTTTTTATCCAAAACGCTAAGTGTTTCTTTTAAACTTATTTCATTTAAATTATTAATTGAATAGTTTTTAAGCGAATTGGTTATTGGCTCAAATGCTAAAATTGCTCCAGTAAGGGAAGCTAAAATTAAAAATAAAGAAGCAACCGCTGCTAAGCTGAAGTGACAATATCTCCAAATAGATAATATCATAATTTAATTAGATAAAGTTCTTACAGATTTGATAAATCCTGTGCCTTCAAAGTTATCATTTAGAGATTTTTCTGTTAGTTCAAAATTTAAGTCGCTTTTGAAGTACCCTTTATCTTCAACTGCTGTCTCAAATAAAATTTTGTATCCTTTGCCAATTTCACTTTTATTCAATAAGAGAGGAACTACAAGATTTTTACCACCTCCAATGGTAGGACCCGTAATACCATCAACGTGTGTGTAATATGCATCATCGTCGATTAGTCCATTACTTTTTAAATTTGCCCAAAATAGCCTCATGTCAAAAAACCAAGTTTTGTCTTCGCCAAGAACATGAAGGGTTTTTAAATATTTGCCATTTTCATCCATAAGCGACACCGCTATATAAGCACCCTCGCCTCTGTATTCAATCATTTCTATTTTACATTTTAATAGAATATCATTATCAAAGTATTTACCGAGGCTAGAAAAAAATAATGAGGATAAAAAAAGTACAATTAATCTCATTTAAAATTAGTTTAAAAATAAATGATCTTTTGAGAGTTTACAGGTTAAATCATCTAATTCAATACAATCTTCTCCAAATAACAAAAACTTTACTGCATTGAATTCACTTTTGTTAAAAATCAAAAATAA
>CACJHA010000009.1 GCA_902593075.1 uncultured Bacteroidota bacterium | reverse complement strand
AACAACCAAATTCTGAAACAACAAATTCCAATCTCTACTTTGAGAAAAAATAAAAACTTGATTATTTGATTTAATAAGCTTTGTCTCAGTTTTTTTATTTTTTAAATCATCATCAGTTAGAGATAAATATAGATTTTTATTTGTTTCATCAAAGAGTTTTTCTGGAACAATTACTCCATCACCATCAAATAAAATGCACTTATTATTCTTTTTTTTAATATTATGGTAATTAATCCAAGTACCAAGATTTTCCGGATTAATATTTTTTTTTTCTAAATCAAAATAAAGAGTTTGTTCTATAGTACAAAATGCAATTCTATCTTTAAAAATTAATATAGATAGGTCATCTGAAGTTATTTTTTTATCAATTTGTAGCATCAAAAATTGTTGGCCAATTTCCATTTGTACTAACATTGGAAAGAGAACCCAAGATTATATCTGGTCCATTTACACCATCAACAGATATTGTTTGATTTTCTTGTTTTAATAGATCCTTGTTTTGGTCGAATAAAACAATATTTTTAGAAACCTTAACTTCAAAAACAGGTACGTCGTAGCCATTCTTGTCAATTATCATAGATTTAATTTGGAAAACGCTATCCTCTACACCTTTAACTGGAATGAAAGCCATCCTTTTATATTCGTCACTTTCTTTAAACAAAGAATCTTTTACATTTACAGTTCCTAAGGTGTCAATTACAATAACTTCTTTCAACATATCTATTCTATATACACGATCGTATTCTAAGTATGATGAATCTCTTTTTTCAATTAAAGTAAAAATACCTTCATCAATAAACTTAATTAGACTGTCAAAATTATTTGAGAAAACACCCTTTACGTCTTTATGGGCAATTTGAGCTTTCCTAATTATTTTTAATCTATTTATGACCTCAGAGTATCTTTTATTTTTAACTTCGTTGAACTCTATCGGTCCATTGATTGAGTCATAGATTTTATAACTAAAAAAAATAATTAATATCCAAAGAAAAGCTAGAATACCTTTTTTCATTTTAGATTTTTTGACCTTTTGGACAAATCTACAATTTTTTTTTATTCTTCAATGTTTGTTTAATTACAAATTTAAAATAGGTTATATTTGATTAAATGAGAGTGATTGCTATAATTCCTGCGAGATTAAACTCCAAACGCTTCCCCAGAAAATTAATAGAAAAAATTAATGGTATACCCTTGATTGTAATGACTTATCAAAATTTATTATCTATGGATATTTTTGATAAAATTATTGTTGCTACTGATAGCTTGGAAATTTCAAATATTATTAAAAAACATGGAGGTGAAGTTTTTATAAGTAAAAAAGAACATTTTTGTGGAAGTGACAGGGTGTCTGAGGCGTCTAGTAATTTTAAATCTGATATTGTAATTAATGTCCAAGGTGACGAACCATTTGTAAAACCTAGCAACATTAAAAAAATAATTAATTTTTTCAAAGACAAACAAAATATAAATATTCCTGTTGTTTCTCTTATTTACGAAACAAATGATACTGAAATAATTAATGATGAAAATTGCGTAAAAGTTGTTACAGATAAAAATAATTTTGCCATGTATTTTTCAAGAAGTAAAATTCCTTTTTTAAGAAATATTGATAAAAGTTTTAACTTCTACATTCACGTTGGGGTTTATGGTTTTTTAAGTCAATCGATTATTCATTTTTCAAGTTTAAAACCAAGTAAACTTGAAAAGATAGAAATGCTAGAATGCATTAGATTTATTGAAAATGGACAAAAAATAAAAATGATTCGTATCGATCACCCAACAATAGGAATTGACACTCCAAATGATTTAATAGAAGCAAAAAAATATTTAGAATCTATTTAAGATGTTTAGCTACATATGCCAGGTTCTAACTTTTAAAATATTTAAATTCAAGATAAAAGGAAATTTTCCAATCAATAAAAAACTTATTGTATTGGTTTTCCCACATACTAGCAATTGGGATTTTATTATTGCTGTAGGAGTAAGGACATTACTTCGTGAAGAAATCAACTTTGTAATAAAAAAAGAATATTACAATTTTTTAACTACTAATTTTTTCAATAGTCTTGGTGGTAGACCCATTGATAGAGGTGGTAAAATGAATTCAGTTGAAAAAATTTCACAAATGTTCGAAAATAACGAGGTTTTTAGAATTGCAATAGCTCCAGAGGGAACCAGAAAAGTAGTAGAACGTTGGAAAACCGGTTTTTATCAAATTGCTTTAAAAACTAATTGCAAGATATTGCCAGTTGCCTTTGATTGGAAAAAACGTGAGGTTAGAATATTTGAAGTTTTTTCTCCAACTCATAGTTACGAAAATGATTTAAAATTTTTAAAATCTTTATTCAAAGGGGTTAAAGGTAAAATCTCAGAAAATAGCAGGCTTTAGTGTTTATTTAAGGTTACTAAACACGCTTAGAACATCACTATCTTCTTCAATTAAATTTATAAGTTTATTTACCTCTTCTTTTTTTAATTGATCTAATTCTAAAGTGTTTAATGGAATTCTTTCAAATTCTGATGATAAAATTTTAATTGATTTGTTTTCTAATTTTTCTTGAATTGAACCAAAGTTGTCAAAAGGTGCATAAATATACGCTTCACCGTCAACACTAAAAAGTTCGTCTATACCGCAGTCAATTAACTCTAATTCAAGTTCTTCCAAATCTAAACCTTTAGGATCAAATTTAAAGTTACACTTATGTTCAAACATATATTCTACTGAACCTGAAATACCGAGAGATACTCCAAATTTATTGAAATAGCTTCTTATATTGGCAACTGTTCTATTGTTATTATCAGTTGCGGTTTCAATTAATATTGCTATTCCGTGAGGTGCGTATCCTTCAAAAAGGATTTTTCTATAACCAATTGTGTTAGATTCATTTGCTTTTTGAAGTGCTCTTTGGATATTTTCTTTTGGCATATTAGCATTTTTTGCATTTTGTATCAACGCTCTTAGTTTTGAATTTGTTTTTGGATCAGTTCCTCCTTCTTTAGCACAAATGGTTATCTCTTTAACAATCTTTGTAAAGATTTTTGCCATTGAGGACCACCTTTTAATTTTTCTACTTTTTCTAAATTCAAATGCTCTTCCCATTTTTCTGCTTATCAGTATGTGAATCAGATAAAACCTCGTCACATGTAATAGTCAAATGACTTGGTAATTTGTTTTCTCTAGGTAAAACAGCAATATAGCGTAAGTCATTTATTGTAAATACTTGTTTAAAAACCATTTTTTTAAAGTTTCTGTGAATTGCTAACTTTTTAAAAAACTCATAATGGCTTATTAAATCCGTACTTCCTAGATGAAAAATCCCATTCAATCCTTGATTAATGATATAGTGAATTTGCTGACATAATTTTAAAATACTATTAACATTAATTATTGAATTTGGAAAAACTTCAAATGGTTTTTTCTCCAGCATTATATCCTTCATCTCTTTAATCCTTGGACAGTTTACACCAAATATCATCGGAAGTCTAGCAATAACAAAATTTTCAGTTTCCATTCTCAGAATTGAATTTTCAATTTTAATTTTAAAGATACCATATTTACTTTCTGATAATGTCTTGTCAAATTCGTAAGAGGGATAATTATGGAATGAATCAAAAACATTTGATGAGGATAAAAAAATCAACTTAAAATTGTATTTTTTTGAACAATTGATTAATAAATTATGTAAAATGATTTGATTTTTAAAGGGTCCTCTTAATGATGAAATTATAATGTTTGGTTTAATTTTAGTTAAAAGCTTTTCTATGTCATTTTTTTTAATGTCATATTTAAAAAAATGCTTATTCTTTTTGAAATTAATATTTGAGTAAAAGGTGCCAAATGTTCTGAAGAATGGACTTAACTCCTTATACAACGAGTATCCTATAAATCCGCTTCCACCAAGGATTAAAATATTATTCACTTAAGATCTAATAAAAGGTAAAGATGAAATTTTAGCTTTAAATGTTTTTCTTTTGTTATTTACAAAAATTTCATCATCATAATTTAGGTTATCTTTAAAAATAAAACCTATTCCAATTGGGATTTTTAGAGTTGGTGAAAAAGTTCCTGATGTAATTCTTCCTATTTCATTTTTATCGGAATTTAAAATGACATCTCCATTTCTTGGAATCATTCTCTCTTCAGATTTAATTCCGATAATCATATATTTACAACCGTTTTCTATATCTTCATTGATACGATTACTTCCATAAAAATTTGTCTCCGTTTTAGTAATCCAACTCAAACCAGCTTGAATAGGAGACGTGTTTTCATCAATTTCATTTCCATACAAACAATAGCCCATTTCGATTCTAAGTGAATCTCTTGCTGCAAGACCAATCGGTAGCACATTAAATTCTTTTCCTTCGTTGAATAATGTATCCCATATTTGTTTAACATTTTTATTGTCACAATAAATTTCGTAACCTACTGCACCGGTATATCCTGTCGAACCAACAATTACTTTTTTGATGCCAGCTATATTAGTTACACAGTTCATATAATTATTTAAAGCCCCAAAGTTAAAATCAGAAATTTTATTTAAAAGTTTAGTTGAATTTGGACCTTGAATTGATAAAAGAGAGATATTGTTTGAAATATTTTTTAACTCAACATTAAATTTTTTATTTAAAAAATTTAGGTGTTCCCAGTCTTTTTGAATGTTAGATGCGTTTACTACTAATAAGAATTTATTTTCTTCTAATTTGTAAACTATCAAGTCATCAATAATTCCTCCATTTAAGTTTGCAAAGTAATTATATTGTGCCCTACCGTTGAATAATTTTTTGACATCATTACTGCAACAATATTGCAAAAAATTTTCAGCATTCCCACCTTCAACTAAAAACTCACCCATGTGTGAAACATCAAAAACTCCTACACTATTTCTTACACAGTTATGTTCCTTCATTATACTTCCATAAGAAATTGGCATCTCATATCCAGCAAAATTTGTCATATTAGCCCCTAGTGATTTATGAATTTCATAAAGTTTGGTTTTCTTCATTTTAGAGTTTTTTCAAATTATAATTTGATTTTTTATTTACAACTTTGACTATCTTGACAATAAAAAACATTTTAACTGTTCATAATTCTTTATTACAATTTTGGATTTTTTCTTTTTTTTGAGTTTTAATATATGTTCTGGAATATTTATTTTTACATTTAAAGCACTCTCCACTGTGTCTAAAAATTTAATTGGATGAGCCGTTTCCAAAAAAAGACCTATTCCTTTAGGATTATTTGCCATATATTTTTTCAAACCTAAATATGCAGTTGCACCATGGGGATCCAATAAATATTTAGATTTATGGTATAGTTCTTTTATTCCCAAAATTGTTTCTTTATCAGAAAATTTGTAAGCTGATAATTCTTTTTTTAAGTTGTCAAAGTCATTATTATATATATTGAGTATTCTAACAAAATTACTTGGATTACCAACGTCCATTGCGTTTGTAATGGTTGATATGGTTTTTTGTTTTTTATATTCACCAGTTTTCATAAATTTTGGAATCGTATCATTTTCATTTGTTGATGCAACAAAATGATTAATAGGCAGACCCATTTTTTTTGCTAACATTCCAGCACAAAGATTTCCAAAATTTCCACTTGGAACAGAAACGACTAAATTGGATTTTTCCGTATTTATATCTCTATAAGCTATAAAATAATAAAGCATTTGTGGTATCCATCTTGCAATATTGATTGAATTTGCTGATGTCAACAACTTTTTATTTAAATCTTTGTCAACAAAGGTTTTTTTGACCATCTCTTGACATTTATCAAAATAACCATCTACTTCAAGTGCTGAAACATTATTTCCAAGTGTTGTAAGTTGTAATTCTTGAATTTCACTAACTTTTTCCTTAGGATAAAGAATTACCACATCGACACCATCAATTCCTAAAAACCCATTTGCAACAGCCCCTCCAGTATCTCCAGAGGTTGCTACAATTACAGTTATTTTGTGATTTAAATTTTCATTTTTGATAAAATAATCCATGCAAGCTGACATAAATTTTGCTCCAACATCCTTAAATGCCATAGTTGGGCCATGGAATAATTCTAAACTATATATGTTTTTATCAACTAAAACTGAGGGAAAATTAAAATCTAAAGTCCTCTTAATTATTTCGAATAAATTTTCTTTTGGTATTTCATTATTTATATAACCTGTTAGGACGTTATAAGCTAATGAAAAAGTATCCATTTTTTTAAAATTTTTCCAAAAATCATCACTCAGTTTTTTTACTTCAATTGGATAATAGAGACTTTTGTCGGGAGCTAATCCTGTAAATAATGCCTTTTTAAAACTTACTACATCTTTTTTATTTCCTAGACTTAAGTACATTATTAATTGATTATTTTGATCCCTTCTGTGTTAATATTGGACAAGATTAAATTATATTCAATACTTTTTTTATCAGTAATTTCTCTTATTTTATCTAAAACTAACTCTGAATTATGTTCTCCTTTACAAATTGAAAAAATTGAAGGTCCAGCACCAGATATTCCAGAACCAAGTGTATATTTTGATACACTATCTACAATTTCTCTGTAGTTGGGTATAAGCTTTAACCTTTGCGGTTCTATAATGACATCCTCAATTGTTTTAGACATTAATTCATAATTTTTAGTGTACAATGACGCTATAAATCCAGCTAGATTACCCCATTGTTGAATGGCTTTTTCTAAATTTATTTTTTTATCGATTATTAATCTTGCGTCTTTAGTTTTTAATTCAATTAATGGGTGAGTTATTATTACGTATAATTCTTTTAATGATGGTAAAGGAATTATATCCAAAGGTTTTAACGAACGAACTAGTGTAAAACCACCAAAAATTACCGGTGATAAATTGTCTGCATGTTTTGCCCCACTTGCAATTTCCTCACCATACATTGCATACTTAACAAGATCTAACTTTGAAAATATATTTCCTGTTAGTTTATTAATCGCAAAAGCTGTACCTGCCGCACTGGCAGCACTACTGCCAATTCCACTCCCAGGTTTTATGTTTTTTATAATTTTAATTTTAAATCCATATTTAAAATTTAATTTTTTAATCATAGCAAATGCAACAGCTCCACAAACATTATCTTTTGGATTAGTTGGAATTGATTTTTCATTTATAATTTGAATATCTACTCCTTGTTTTTTTTTTATTTCAACAGTCATTTCATCACAAGGCTTCTCTAGACAAAACCCTAAAACATCAAATCCACAAGAGACATTAGCAACAGACGATGGAACACTTATAGTTATTTTGTTCATCTCTTTCCAATTCTAATTATATCCCCAAAAATTCCTGAAGCGGTTACTGCTGCACCGGCTCCAGCTCCTTTAATTATTAAAGGATTATCTTTATATCTCGCTGTATAAAAAAGAATAATGTTGTCACTTCCTTCTATATTAAAAAAATCATGTCCTGGATAAATTTCTTTTAAACCAACCTCAGCTTTACCTTCATTGAGTCTTGCCACATACTTTAGAGAAGATTTATTGGACCTAGCACTTTTTAGATATGAATTAAAATGTGATCTATTCTTTTTAAGAGATTCTAAAAATAGATTGGCGTCACTTATATCATAAACCTCTTCGGGAAGAAATGAATCTATTTTAACATCACTAAGCTCAATCTCAAGGCCGCTTTCTCTTGCAAGAATTAAAATTTTCCTTGCCACATCGATTCCACTCAGATCAATTCTTGGATCTGGTTCAGTTAGTCCTTTTTTCATCGCTTCTTTGACGATTGAATGGAATGAGTCTTCTGTTTTAAAATTGTTAAAAATATAGTTTAAACTACCTGACAAAATTGCTTCAATTTTTATTATTTGGTCGCCTGACGCAATTAAATTTGTAAGTGTATCAATAACAGGTAAACCAGCTCCAACATTTGTTTCAAATAGGAAAGGGCTATTAAATTTTCGAGAAACAGTTTTAAGTGATTTATAGTTTTTAAAACTATCTGCACAGGCAATTTTATTACATGTAACAACTCCTATATTGTTTTCTAAATATCTTTTATATTCTAGTGAAACTTTTTCATCCGCGGTGTTGTCAATAAAAATACTGTTTCTAAGGTTCAGTTGTTTTACTTTTTCAAATAAGTCATTGAGGTTTGTTTTTTCAGCGTTATCTAGTTTTTTTCTCCAATTTTTTGTATCAACACTATTTACCTCAACAAGAGTTTTTTTCGAATTCGCTATTGCAATAATTTTTATCCTTAATCTTAAATAATTTTCTAAATATTTTTTTTGCTTTCGTATTTGCTCAATGAGTTTTGAACCAACATTTCCAACTCCAACAATAAATAAATTTAGTGTTTTAATATACTTTTCAAAAAATGCTTCGTGAAGAGTGTTCAAAGCTTTTTTAGTATCATTTTCGTTAATTATTATTGAAATATTTCTTTCCGATGAGCCTTGGGCTATAGCACGAATATTAACATTGTTTAGCCCTAATGAACTAAACATCTTCCCGCTTATTCCTTGGTGATCTTTCATTTTATCACCAACTATTGCAATATTTGCTAAGTTTTCTTCGAGTTTAATTGGGTCAATCTTTTTTAATTGTATTTCAGATAAAAATTCTTTTTCAATTAATTTTTTTCCTTTTCCAGCATCTTCTTTACGGAGTGCAACACAAATAGAATGCTCAGAAGAGGCTTGAGTAATCATTATGATATTTATATTATTATTAGAAATCACTTCAAAAAACCTTTTGGAATAGCCCGGAACACCAATCATTCCACTGCCTTCAATACACAAAATTGAAACTTTGTCTATGAAAGTTATCCCTTTAACTATTTGACTATTATTTTTTTTAACCGAGTTGCTAATTAAAGTTCCTTTTTTTTCTGGAAAAAAAGTATTTTTTATTTTTAATTCTATTTTCTTATCTAATAGGGGTTGAACAGTGGGGGGATAGATTACTTTTGCACCGAAATGCGACAATTCCATTGCCTCACGGTAAGAAATTTTTTTAATTGGTCTAGCCTGAGATACAATTTTGGGGTTTGCAGTGTAAACCCCGCTTACGTCTGTCCATATTTCAAGTGATTTTGCATTTAATATGTTTGCTATTATTGAGGCTGACAAATCAGATCCGCCTCTTCCTAATGTAGATAAATCTCCATTTTCATTCTTACATATAAATCCAGGTATTACATTTATATTATAAGAATTGTTATTAAAAAGCTGATTAATCTTTTTAGTTGTTTTATCCCAGTTTATTAAATGTTTTTGATTATCTCCGTTTATGTAAATTAAATTATCTCCATCAATTAATCTTGAATTTAATTTTTTATTAATAAAAATTTCATTCATTAATTTACTAGATAATATTTCACCTGTAACAATAATTTTTGAGTATAAATTTGGAGTGATTTCTCTAACTAAGGATATTCCTTCAAGAAGTTTTTCTGCCTTATTAAGTTCGTTTTTAATGAAAACGATTAATTCACCTTCATTTTTTTTTATAAAAAATTGATTAATAATATCAATATGTTTTTTTAAAATTTCATTGATTTCCGATTTAAATTCTAAATTACCTTCTTTAGCCTTGTTCATACAAGTGCTAAGCAAATTTGTCACACCCGAAATAGCAGACACTACCACTACACATTTATTTTCATTTTTAACAATATCAATTATATTGTTAATACAAAATTGATTTGCAATTGAAGTACCACCAAATTTTAAAATTTTCATTAAATAGGTTAATTAAGATTTATATTCTATTTATGATTAAAAACAAAATCATATATCTAAAATATGTCAAATAAGATTTGAATGAATTAGATATTAGATTGCAAAAGTACTTTAATTGTTTTGTTTTTAAAAAAAAAGAATTATCTGCCTATATTTAAAGATAATTTGGAGTTTTTGTTATCTACATCAACCTTAATTATGTCGTTTTCTTTAATTGAGTCTGTGACAATTTCTTGTGCAATAAGATCTTCTAAATATTTTTGAATAGCTCTATTTAGGGGTCTAGCTCCATATTTTTTGTCATATCCTTTTTCGACAAGAAATTCCTTCGCTTTTCTTGAAATATTGATTTCAAAACCAAGTTTCTTTATTCTTTTAACAACTTTTTTAAGTTCGATATCAATTATTTTTAACATATGTTTTTTGTCAAGGCTATTAAAAATTACTATATCGTCTATACGATTTAAAAACTCGGGAGAAAAGGTTTTTTTAAGAGCATTTTTGATTACACTTTTTTCATATTCTTCTGTTTGTGCCTTTTTAGAAGAAGTTTCAAAACCTACACCAATACCAAAATCTTTAATCTGTCTTGCTCCTATATTGGAAGTCATAATTATTATTGTATTCTGAAAATTAACTTTTCTTCCTAAACTGTCGGTTAAATAGCCATCATCTAAAACTTGAAGAAGCATATTGAAAACATCAGGGTGAGCTTTTTCTACTTCATCAAGTAATATCACAGAATAGGGTTTCAATCTTACTTTTTCGCTAAGTTGTCCACCCTCTTCATAGCCAACGTAACCGGGAGGGGCTCCAATTAGTCTTGATATAGCAAATTTTTCCATATATTCACTCATATCTATCCTAATTAAATTTTCTTCTGAATCAAATATTTCTCTTGCTAATATTTTGGCTAATTGAGTCTTGCCAACTCCAGTTTGGCCCAAAAAAATAAAAGAACCTATAGGTTTTGAAGGATCTTTTAAACCCGCCCTATTCCTTTGAATTGCTTTAACAACCTTTTCTACTGCGGGTTCTTGACCTATTAAGTTAGAATTAATTGTGTCACACATTCCTGAGAGTTTACTTTTCTCAGAAGAAAGTATTTTGGTAACAGGAATACCGGTCATCATTGAAACAACTTCAGATATATGCCCTTCAGTGACCTCTATTCTATTTAATTTTGATTCTTCTTCCCATTTTTCTTGAGCATGAATCAAATTTCTTTCGACTCTTTTTTCATCATCACGAAGTTTAGCGGCTTCTTCATACTTTTGTTTTTTTACAACACTGTTCTTATTGTTTCTTACAATCTCGAGTTGTTCTTCTAAATCTATAACTTCTTTAGGAACCTTCATATTTTTAATATGTACTCTAGAACCAGCCTCATCCAATGCATCAATTGCTTTATCGGGTAAATATCGATCTGTTACATATCTGTTTGTTAATTCAACACACGCATCGATTGCAGATTTTGTGTAGGTAACATTGTGATGATTTTCGTATTTTTCCTTTACATTATTAAGAATTTCGATTGTTTCTTTTTCAGAAGTTTGTTCGATAATTACTTTTTGAAATCGTCTTTCTAGGGCACCATCTTTTTCAATATTTTGCCTGTATTCATCTAATGTTGTAGCACCAATGCATTGTATTTCTCCTCTTGCTAAAGCCGGTTTAAACATATTTGACGCATCTAGGCTACCTGTAGCACCCCCAGCTCCTACAATTGTATGTATTTCATCAATGAACAAAATAATGTCGTCATTTTTCTCTAGTTCATTAACAACGGCTTTCATCCTCTCTTCAAATTGACCTCTATATTTAGTACCAGCTACAAGACTTGCAAGATCTAAAGTTATTATTCTTTTACCATAAAGAACCCTAGATACCCTTTTTTGAATTATTCTTAGGGCTAAACCTTCGGCTATGGCTGATTTACCAACTCCAGGTTCGCCTATCAGCAATGGATTATTTTTCTTTCTCCTGCTCAAAATTTGAGAAACTCTTTCAATTTCCTTTTCTCGACCCACAACTGGATCCAATTTATCCATTACAGCGAGACCAGTTATATCTTTTCCGAAATTGTCAAGCACTGGGGTTTTAGATTTTCTTGATTTACTAGATTCAGATGTAGGGACAAAAGGATTTTGCTTTTCACCACTTTCAGAATCATCTTTTTCTTCTGGAAAAGAAGAATCAGATATTTCTAAGTATTCTGAGTCATTTGTTAATAATATTTTAAACTGCTCTTTTACTAAGTCATAATTAATATTGAACTTACTTAAGAGCTTTGTGGTTGGATCATTTTCGTTTCTCAAAATACAAAGTAAAAGATGTGCGGTGTCTATTAGGTTACTTTGAAATAATTTTGCTTCCAAGAAAGTTGTTTTAAGAGCTCTTTCAGCCTGTCTTGTTAAATGAAGGTTTCTTTTAGTGTTTTCAACTCTTTCGTTATTTAATAAGGCTGGGTTTAAAATTTCTACTTTTTTTCTAAGATTGTCTAAGTCGATATCTATAGCATTAAGAATTGTGATTGCTTTACCACCTCCATCGCGTAACATTCCAAGAACTAAATGTTCAGTCCCTATATGATCATGACCTAACCTCAAAGCCTCTTCCTTACTGAAAGAAATAACATCTTTTACTCTTGGAGAAAAATTATCATCCATAAATAAATATTTTAAAAATTATTTCCAAAGATTGTACCATAGTTAATTATTTGGCTAATAGACAAAAAAAAAAATTAAAATCAAAGAAGAAATAACTCATTTAGAAAATGATTTTTCAAAAAAAAAATGTTAATAAATAGATAAGAAATAATTTTCTCAATCCCAATAAACACTATATAAATAGATAAATTTGTTTATTAAATTGTTTTAAAAAATGACTGAAGGAGAAAAACTTATACCTATCAACATTGTTAAGGAAATGGAGTCTTCATATATCGATTACTCTATGTCTGTCATTGTGTCACGTGCTTTACCAGATGTGCGTGACGGCTTGAAACCTGTCCACAGAAGAGTTTTGTATGGCATGCATGAAATGGGTATAAGAGCGTCTTCATCATATAGAAAGTCTGCTCGAATAGTTGGTGAAGTTCTAGGAAAATATCACCCTCACGGAGACTCTTCAGTCTATGATACAATGGTTAGAATGGCTCAAGAGTGGAGTCTAAGATACATGCTTGTTGACGGTCAGGGTAATTACGGATCAATTGACGGTGACAGCCCCGCTGCTATGAGATATACAGAAGCTAGAATGCAAAAAATTTCTGAAGATTTGTTAGCTGATATTGATAAAAATACTGTTGATAAACAACTAAATTTCGATGACACTCTAGAAGAACCAGTAGTTTTACCAACTAAAATACCCAACCTTTTAATAAATGGAGGTTCAGGAATTGCTGTTGGAATGGCAACCAATATGCCTCCTCATAACCTGGTGGAGGTGGTAGATGGAATAGTTAAATTTATTAATAACGTATTTATTGAAAAGATTGGTTTATCAGAAAAAGTTTCAATAACAGATGAAGAGGCAATAGAATCCCTAAATAACGAGTTTTCAGAAGAAGATCTCGATTACAACCCAACTAGTATTGAAATATCTAACAGAAAAGAAAAACTACTCGTTGAAAAGCAATTAAGAAGCGATATCGACGAGTTAATTAAACATGTTAAAGCCCCAGATTTTCCAACAGGAGGTGTTATTTATGGTTATGAGGGGGTTAAAGAAGCTTTCCACACAGGAAGAGGAAGAGTAGTAATTAGAGGTAAAGCTTCAATTGAAGAAATTGATTCTAGAGAATGCATTGTAGTTACTGAGATTCCTTATCAAGTCAATAAAGCTGAAATGATTAAGAAAACAGCTGAATTGGTAAATGAAAAGAAAATTGAAGGTATATCAAATATAAGAGATGAATCTGACAGAAAAGGGCTTAGAATAGTTTATATTTTAAAACGAGACGCTATACCAAATATAGTTTTAAATAAGTTATATAAATTTACACCTCTCCAATCATCCTTTAGCGTTAATAATATTGCATTGGTTAATGGTAGACCAAGACTATTAAACTTAAAAGAATTAATACACTACTTTGTTGAACACAGACATGAAGTTGTAGTCAAAAGAACAGAATTCGAATTAAAAAAGGCTGAAGATAGAGCTCATATATTAGAGGGATTGATAATTGCATCGGACAATATCGATGAGGTTATTAACATAATAAGAAAATCAAAAACTCCTGATGAAGCAAGAGAAAATTTGTCTTCAAAATACGAACTTACTGAAATTCAGTCTAAAGCTATTGTAGAGATGAGGCTTAGACAACTTACCGGTCTTGAGCAAAGCAAGTTAAGAGAGGAGTTCGATGAACTTAAAAAAACAATTTTAGACTTAAAAGATATTTTAAGTAATAAGGACCGTAGAATGGAAATTATTAAAACAGAGCTATTAGAGGTAAAAGAAAAATATGGCGACGAAAGACGATCTGAAATCCAGTATGCTGGTGGTAATTTCAGTGAAGAAGATATGATTCCAGATGATAAAGTTGTTGTAACAATATCTCATGCTGGGTATATTAAAAGAACGCCATTGATAGAATATAAAATACAAAATAGGGGTGGTGTAGGTCAAAAAGGTTCTACAACTAGAAATGAAGATTTTTTAGAACATATGTTTGTAGGTACAAATCATCAATACATGTTATTTTTTACTCAAAAAGGGAGATGCTTTTGGATGAGAATTTTTGAAATACCCGAAGGGTCAAAAACTTCTAAAGGAAGAGCCATTCAAAATTTAATTAATATTGAACAAGACGATAAAGTAAAAGCATTTATCAATACACAAGATTTAAAAGATACCGAGTATGTAAATAGTCATTATGTTGTAATGGCGACTAAAAAGGGACAAATAAAGAAGACATCTTTAGAAAAATATTCTCGACCAAGAATTAACGGAATCAACGCTATTACAATTAAAGAAAACGATGAGCTATTAGAAGCTAAATTAACTAACGGTAATAGTGAAATATTAATGGCAGTTAAGTCAGGTAAGGCTATTAGGTTTGAAGAGAGTAAAACACGACCTATGGGGAGGAGTGCATCCGGTGTTAGAGGGATTAAATTAAAAGATGATAATGATAAAGTAATTGGAATGGTTTCAGTGAATGATGTTTCAACTGACATTCTAGTAGTTTCAAAAAACGGATATGGTAAAAGATCGAGTTTGGATGATTATAGAATAACTAATAGAGGGGGTAAAGGAGTAAAAACCATATCAATTACGGATAAGACCGGTTCTTTAGTAGCTATAAAAAATGTAAGTGATGAAAATGATTTAATGATTATCAACAAATCTGGAATTGCTATAAGAATGAGTGTTGAAAAAATTAGAGTAATGGGACGAGCTACTCAAGGAGTTAAATTAATTAATTTAAAAGGTGAAGATACCATAGCCGCTGTAGCTAAAGTCATTAAGGAAGAAGAAACCGACGATGATTCACAAGAAAACTTGCTCGAAAATGAGGATTTGAGTTTATAAATTACTTAAATTAGTGCTCCTAATTTAAAAAAATGAACAAAAAATTTACACTTGTATTCCTATTTTGCTTTTCTCTTTCGTACTCTCAAAAAAAAGAACTTAAACTAGCCCAAAAACTATTCAAGCAAGAAAAAGTTTCTGAATCTAAAGAAACTATCTCTACCAATAGCGATTTAATACTCAATTCAGGTGATTCAAAAATAATTACACAATATCATTTATTAGTTGGACAAATTGCTAAAGGTGAAAAGGAATTTTCAAAAGCATTTGATAATTTCAAATTAGCAGAAGGTAATAAAGCAATTAAAGAAATTTTAGAATCTGAACTTGAATTTCTTTTATATGAAATTCAAACATATGCAAATGAAGTTTATAATTCTGGTAATTTCAAGGAGGCCGCTTTTAATTATAATCTAGCTTATAAAATGTCACCAGATAAAACTGATCTTATATATTATGCTGCAGTTAGTTCAATTAATGGTAAAGACTATAAAACAGCTTTAAATTATTATGAAAAATTAAAAGAGTTGAAGTATACTGGAATTGTAACAAAATACTATGCAACCCCCATAGAAACCGGTACTGAAAAAGAAATTTCAGAAGTTGAATATTCTTTATTTCAAAAATCAAAAGATTATGAAAATGTTAGAGAAGAAGATACCAAATCTGTATATCCAAATATTATAAAATCAATAGCTCTACTTTATGATAATCTAGGAATGCAAGATAAAGCAATTCAAGCTGTTGAGGAAGCGAGGGCTGAGAATCCCAATGATGTTGACCTGATTTTAACAGAAGCGAATATAAATTTTCGTTTGGGTAATAATCAAAGGTATTCTGAACTAGTTGCTAAAGCGCTTGAACAAGATCCAACAAATGCTACGTTATATTATAATTTGGGAGTTGTTAGCTCAGAATTGGGAAAAAAAGAAGATGCTGAAAATTATTACAATAAGGCAATTGAGCTTGATCCAAAAATGCAAAATGCGTATTTGAACTTAGTTTCATTAATTTTAGAACAAGAAATAGCGATTGTAGAAGAAATGGGTAATGTACCAAATACAAAAGCAGGTGATAAAATCTATGATGAGCTTAAATTAAAAAGAGAGGGTATTTATATGCAATGTGTGCCTATTTTGAAAAAATTAATTCAAATTGATTCAAAAAGTAACATTGAAGCAATACAGACATTAAAGAATATTTATGCTACTGTTGGAAATAATGAAGGTTTTAATGAAATGAAAGCACTTTTGGAGGATGTTGAGTCTAAATAACGATATTAACCTGTTATTTAGATTTCTATAGATTATAAAAATTATTTGACAATGTTAAAAAAGTTTTTGGAGATCAGTCCTTTCCTTTATAAAACTTTTATTTTAATATTCTCAGTTTTAATTATCGTTTATTTTCTACCTTCAAACACCCAATATTCTGTTCAGTTTTCCGAAGGCAAAAGATGGACAGGTAATACTTTGTATGCGCCTTTTGATTTTCCAATAATTAAATCGAAAGATGAATTGCAATTAGAAAAAAAGTTGATTGAATCACAATCGATTTTATATTTTGATGTGATTACAGAAGTTTCTGAAAAAACTTTAGATGAATATTCTTTAAACTTCAATAAATTTTTCCAGAATAAAAATGATTCTTTAATCTACAAGCAAGGCTTGTTTCTTTTAAACTCTTTTCTAAATAGAGGTATACCTCCATTAAATTTTGATAACGCAGAAATAATAAAAATTGCATTAATTTCTAATAACATAGAAAGGATTACTGAAATGGACTCTTTATTTATACTAGACAATCTTTCATCTGAAATTGACAAAAAACTAAGTACCGAGTCCAAATCCAAAAAAAGAAAATTTTATAATCTTTTCTTCGAGATTTTACAACCCAACTTGTTATTTAACAAGGGATTAACAGAAGAATATTTAAATGAACTTAATTCATCATTGTCTTTAACAAGAGATTTAGTTTTAAAAGGAGAAGTTATAATTGAAACGAATCAAATTGTAGAAGGAGAAAAACTTAATAAGTTAAAATCTTTAAATTATCAGTTTTCTTCTAAAAGTGACAATAAAAAAATAAATCGGTCAATTCAGATAGGATATTTTTTGTTGGTTTCTTCTTTACTTTTACTCTCCTTGATTTACATTTATAAATTTAGGTATACAGTTTTTGAGGATGACAATAAGATAACTTTCATATTTTTAAATATTTGTCTTTCAGTAATTATGTCATTGATTTTAGCAGATATAAATCCAAGATTAATTTATGTAGCACCAATTTGTATTTTTCCTTTATTAACAAAAACATTTTTCGACTCTAGGCTAGCATTTTTTTCCCATATAGTTGCTGTAATTATAATAAGTTTTACTGTTTTCAATGGATTTGAGTATATCTTCATACAGATTTTGGTTGGAATCATTGCAATTTTAAGTACATCTAAAATTTATAAAAGAGCAAACCTTTTTATTTCTGTTGCACAAATTACATTTATGTATTTTTTAGGACATATTATTTTTTATCTTCTTAATTCTGGAAATATCGAAAAAATTGAGTTAACCCAATTTAGTTTTTTTCTTGCTAATGGGATGCTTACACTTTTCGTACTCCCACTAATTTATTTTTATGAAAAGATTTTCTTTCTAGTATCAGATGTATCTCTTTTAGAATTATCTGATACCAATTCTCCTCTTCTAAAAGAATTATCTGATAAAGCACCTGGTACTTTTCATCATTCATTGCAAGTAGCAAATTTGTCTGAAGCCTGTGCCAATGAAATTAATGCAAATCCTTTATTAACCAGGGTGGGAGCTCTTTATCATGATATAGGAAAAATTAAAAAACCTAATTTTTTTTCTGAAAACCAAAAGGGTAGTATTTCTCCTCATGATGAATTAAGTCCTGAAGAAAGTGCAGAGATTATAATCGGTCACGTAATCGATGGGATAAGCTTGGGAAAGAAAAACAAACTCCCAGACAGGATAGTTGACTTTATTAGAACCCATCATGGAACATCAAAAGTCTATTTTTTTTATAAAAAACAAATGGAATTAAAACCTAATTCAGATATTAAAAAATTTCTTTATCCTGGCCCTAAACCTTTTTCTAAAGAAACTTCAATAGTAATGATGGCAGACTCTATTGAGGCAGCTTCAAAAAGTTTAAAAGAACCTTCCTTAGAAATATTAGAAGAGTTCGTACATAAGATTATAAATCAACAAATGGACGAAGGTCAGTTTTTAAACTCAAACGTTACCTTTTCAGAAATTGAAGTGGTTAAAAAAGTTCTTATTAAAAAATTAGTCAATATTTATCAATTAAGAATTGAATATCCTAGTTAAAATATTGTTCTCATATTTTGATTTCAAATTTGTAATTATTTAACTTGCGATCCTTAATAGGAGAGGTGGCAGAGTGGTAATGCAGCAGATTGCTAATCTGTGAACGCGTAAGTGTTCCCCGAGTTCGAGTCTCGGTCTCTCCGCAAAAAAATGAAATCCCATTAATTTGGGATTTTATATTTATTCGACTATGATTTCACCATACATTCCGTTATGTAATAAGCATTGATAATAAAAGGTCTTTTTTTGTAGTTATTCCAAATAATCGTTTTGCTTTCACTTCCATTGTTTTCTGCACCAGTGACAAGCTCATCTGTTCCCAATCCTTGTAAGGTTTTTAAATAAAATGGATGACCAAATGTATCGACTTCAAAGGTAAGTGTGTCACCTAACTTAAACGTCACGGTTGGATTTCTTCCCTCTATAATCCCATTCAAAGCTTTTCCATTTAAAATATAATCATTTGAATCTGGAAATGTCAAGTTGGTTGTAAGTTAATATCAAATAATTGAAATGTATCGTGTAAGCTTAAATTTTAAATTGGTAAAACTATCTCTATATCATTGGTATAATTTGAAAGTAAAGTAATTATTTGAAAATTTAAAAATTTCAAACCAAATTACCAATTTTAGTAGCGAGGGGGAGACTTGAACTCCCGACCTCCGGGTTATGAATCCGACGCTCTGACCGCCTGAGCTACCTCGCCAAATAAACCCTTGCAAGATATAAAATGCTCGAAAAAAAAGCATTAAAAAAATCAATTTAAAATTTATCACATAAACAATTTTTCGATATATTGCTATTGAAAGTAAATATAATGTCCATCAAAAAAAATTATAGTCTAGAGTTCAATTTCCATTGCTCTCCTCAGTTATTATTTCAATATTTATCCACCCCATCTGGTTTATCTGAATGGTTTGCCGATGATGTAAATTCCAGAGGCGAAGATTTTACGTTTATATGGGAGGATAGTGAAGAGTATGCTAAACTTTTAACAAAAAAAAATAATGAATCTGTAAAATTCATGTGGGTAAATGATGAAGAAGATTATGAAAAATATTTTTTTGAATTTTTAATAACGGTTGATGAAATCACAAAAGATGTTTCCCTTACAGTTACTGATTTTTCTGATGATGAAGAGTTGGAAGAATCAAAAATGTTATGGACAAATTTGGTTGGTGATTTAAAACAAGTACTTGGAGCTGTATAATTTTTTTAAATTTCAGGATTCAATTATCCTGCAAATTTTCGGGTGCGTTTGACCAGATGTAAGAATTACCATTCATTTTTTTTGTGAGTCTATTCCATAAATTTTCTTCTGTTTTTTGAAAAATATTTATTGAATATCCTTTATTTATTTTCCAACATTTATCTTTTATTTCTTTTAATAGCTGACTATTAGTCCAACCCGAATAGCCCAAAAAAAACATTATGTTTTCTTCATTTAACTCACCATTTTCAGTTTTTGTGATTATTTCGTTAAGGTCACAGCCGTAGCTTAAATCTTTTGTTATTTTAGTACTAGATTTCAATTTTAATTTAGACTTGTGAATACAAAATAGTCTTTCCTGATCAACTGGACCCCCATAGTGTACTCTAAATTTTTTACTTATTCTAGAAAAAATATTTGGGAAATTAATTTCTAGTGGTTTATTTAAAATAAAACCCATTGGGTTTTTTTTATTTTCCTTATCACAAATTAAAATAACAGATCTTCTAAAAACAAAATCTTCGGCCATAGACAAATCTGATATGAGAAGATTACCTTTTGAAATCAAAATTTAAAATTTTTTTAAAAAAAAATCTCCCGAAGGAGATTTTTAAAAAATTACTTAATTTATTAATTAACTGAACTTGATAATTCAGCACCCGCTTTAAATTTAACGACATTTTTAGCGGCAATTTTAATCGTAGCACCGGTTCTTGGATTTCTACCATCTCTTGCAGCCCTTTTTGAAACTGACCATGATCCAAATCCTACTAGTGATACTCTACCACCACCTTTAAGTGCTCCTCCTACGTTACCTAGAAAAGACTCTAAAGCTTTTTTAGCTGCGGCTTTTGAAATGTCTGCGTCTGCAGCCATTGCATCAATTAATTGTGTTTTGTTCATAATATTTAATTTAAATTAACATTTTAGTTACACAAATATATAGTGTTTATGCCAAGTCTAATGATTTTTAACGATTAAAAGACAATAATTGTTAATAACTAAGCATTATTGTTTATAAAACACAATTATTTAACTCTAAAAAATGACTTTAAATGGTTACCATTTAAAATTTCTTTTGATTTCATCCTTTTTTTATTGGGTATTTGAATCTCATGACATATTAAATTACCCTCGCTATGTGAAATAATAATTTTATCTTTTAGTAATATGAGATTTTTAGAATTTGATTGATTATTAAAAAAATCTACAGAAGCTCGAAAAATTTTAAATATTATAATTTTGTTATCACCTATCAGCTTTGTCCATGCCCCTGGATATGATGATAATCCCCTAATTTTTGAATCAATTTTATCTAAAGGGGCTGACCAATCAATTCTAGTATTTTCTTTATTTAATTTGGGTGCTAAACTTAAATTTTTTTTATATACTTGCTCGTATCCATTATTCCCTTTCTTAATTTCATATAATGTTGAAATAATTATCCGTTTGCTTAAAAAAATCATTTTGTTTTCCAGACTATCAAATGTTTCTAATTTATCTATTTTAATTTTTTTAATTAAAATTATTCTGCCGCAATCAATTTTTTCGTTTATATAAAAGGTAGTAATTCCAGTTTCTTTCTCATTATCAATTATAACCCAATTTATAGGTGCAGCACCCCTATAATTAGGTAGAATGGAGGCATGTAAATTTATTGTTCCAAGTTGAGGTATTTCCCAGACCGATTTAGGTAATTTTTTGAATGCCACCACTACAAATAGATCAGCTTTAAGAAGTTTTAATTTTGAAACAAACTCATTATCACTCAATGATTCAGGTTGTAGAGTCTTTATATTTTTTTTTTTACAAAAGTTTTTAACTCCACTTTTAGTAATTTTCCTTCCTCTTCCAGATTTTTTGTCAGGATTTGTTACAACACATTCAATAATAAAATCTGACTTGTAAATTTCATTTAGACTGTGAACAGCAAAATCAGGAGTTCCAAAAAATATTAATTTAAGACTCATTGATATATTTTGATTTTTTACAAAATTCGATAATAAAGTTAAGTCTTTCACTTAGTTTTTTAAACGGTACATTTACTGTTTTAAAATGGTCTTTATAGTTTTTTTCCAAAATATTATGAATTTTCATTGACTGATTAAAATTTTCATGCCTTGAAAAGTCTTTCTTGTAATTTTTTTTAGTTGGTTTTACTAAAAAAACAATGTCATAGTTCAAATTTGATAGTTTTTTTTCAAGATTTAAATTTCTTTTCCCAATAAATTCTAGATAAGATGTAACATCCAATAAACCCCTATCAAAAAAAACTTTATCATATTCTTTCTGAATTATTGAGTTTTTGTATTGTTCCTCTCTTTTTTTCCATAATAAATTGCTGAATTCTAATGGATTTTCAAAAAAAATATTTTGATTATACTTTTTCTTATAATTTTGAATTAATTCTCTTGAGATTTCATCATAACAATAATATCCCATATCCTTAAGTGAATTTATAATGGTTGTTTTTCCACTTCCAGGACCACCACTAATTACAATTTTGAATGTATTAATCAATTTTATAATTATTTTTAAAAAATTAAATTTATGATTAGTTCACAAAATTCCGATGAATTTTACCAAAGATTCTTAGAAAAATTAAAAGTTTCTCATTCATGGCCAGGTATGTACATGTTTAAATTTATAATGCCTTCCGATTGTAATTATATAGATGAATTAATTTCAATTTTCAATAAATTTGATGTCAACATATCAAGGAAATATTCTTCAAATAGAAAATTTTTAAGTATATCTATTAATACTAAGTTGGATTTACCCGAAGAAGTAATCAAAATTTATAAAAAAACAACTCATTTTAAAGGTATCATTAGACTATAATAAAATTATCATAAAAAGTATTACTTTTGTATTACTTCAAAAACAACCAACAAAATCTTTTATGGAACCACTTCAATATAATTCCGACAGATCCGACTTGATAATTCCAGAATATGGTAGACATATTCATCTTATGGTTGAACAAATAATTGATATAAAAGATAAAGACGAAAGAAACAAAAAGGCTAAAGCAGTAATTGATGTTATGGGAAATTTAAATCCTCATCTGCGAGATATTTCTGATTTTCAGCACAAACTCTGGGATCAACTTTTTATAATGTCAAATTTTAAGCTTGATGTGGATAGTCCTTTTGAAAAACCTGAAGCAGAATTGTTAGCTAAAAAACCAAAACCAATGGATTACCCGAATAATCCCTCAAAATATAGGTTTTATGGTAGTAACCTTAAAAAAATGATTGATGCCGCAATCAAGTGGGAAGAAGGAGATATGAAAGATGCTTTAGTATATAATATTGCTAATCATATGAAAAAGTGTTTTTTAAACTGGAATAAAGACACTGTTGATGATAGCGTTATTTTTGATCATTTAAGTGAGCTTTCTGAGGGGAAATTATCAATTAAAGAAGAACTTTTACCACTCACATCTACAGAGATTCTCTTGAAAATGAAATCAAAAAATGGAAACGGACCCAAAAGTAAACTAATGAATAAGCCTAGAAAAGGTCGAAACAGAAAACGATATTAAAGTTAAAATGAGTTCGTTTGTTATTGAAGGTGGTCAATCACTAAAAGGAAGGATAAAACCTCAAGGTGCAAAGAATGAAGCATTACAAGTCATCAGCAGTGTCCTTTTAACATCTGAGGAAATTATAATTGAAAACATACCAAATATAATTGACGTAAATCGTTTAATTGAAATTTTAAAGTTTATTGGGGTAAAAATAAATAAACTTAATTCTGGAGAATACTCATTTAAAGCAGATGAACTGAACTTAGAATTTTTAAAATCAGACGAATATAAAAATTTGGCAAAATCAATAAGGGGATCTATTATGATAGTTGGTCCGCTGCTAGCAAGATTCGGATTTGGGTCTATTCCAAGACCAGGTGGAGATAAAATAGGTAGAAGAAGATTAGACACACATTTTGAAAGTTTTAAAAAATTAGGTGCCGAATTTAGTTATGATAGAAAAGAAAGTTTTTTTAATATAAAGGCAAAAAAACTGCAAGGATCCAATATTTTACTTGATGAAGCCTCAGTTACTGGCACTGCTAATATTGTCATGACAAGTGTTCTCGCTAAAGGAAAAACTACTATTTATAATGCTGCATGTGAACCATATATTCAACAATTATGTAATTTATTAAATAGGATGGGGGCAAAGATTTCAGGGATAGGTTCAAATTTTTTAATTATTGAAGGTGTAAGTAAATTAAATGGTGCCAGGCATAAAATATTGCCTGATATGATTGAGATAGGAAGTTGGATTGGTCTTGCGGCGATAACGAAAAGTGAGCTTACAATTGAGAATGTAAACTGGGAGTATTTAGGACAAATACCAAGAATTTTTAAAAAGCTTGGCATAAGAATAGAAAAAATAGATGACAACATTTTTATACCTAAACATAAAAATGGATACGAAATTCAAAGTTATATAGATGGTTCAATTTTAACTATCGCTGATGCTCCATGGCCCGGTTTTTCTCCTGACTTAATAAGTATAGCTTTGGTGGTTGCAACTCAAGCTAATGGGAGTGTCTTAATTCATCAAAAAATGTTTGAGAGTAGACTTTTCTTTGTTGATAAGTTAATTGACATGGGTGCTAAAATTATACTTTGTGACCCTCATAGAGCATCGGTCAATGGGCATAACTTTAAATCAAACCTAAAGGCATCAACTATGACATCTCCTGATATAAGAGCTGGAATTGCTCTTTTGATAGCTGCTTTATCGGCAGATGGAATAAGTAAAATTGAAAACATCGAGCAAATTGACAGGGGTTACGAGAATATAGACGAAAAGCTAAGAAAGATTGGTGCTAAAATTGAAAGGGTTGAGAGCTAACCTAGTTTATTTTTCTTTTTGATATTTTGTTTAAAGTAATTTGTCTTTGACTATTTGATTTAAATCTTAATTTGTCTTGTGATGACATTTTACTATGCTTCGTTGACCTTCCTTGAACTCTTTTTCTCCACATTTTAAAACTTTTTTCCCTCAGTTCTTTTCTCATTAATTTAATTACATCTTTCTCAACAACACCAAATTGTTTTTCAATAGCATCAAACGAAGTTCTATCTTCCCAAGCCATCTCAATGATTCTATCCAGCTCGCGGGGACTAAAAACGATTTTATTTTTCATTTTAATTTTAATTAGCTCGTATGAAAATTTAATTATTAGAATTGTCAATTGACAACAAGAACTCTTCTGCACACTTTAGATAGTTTGTTTTTTTTAAAGTGTCCATTTTATCAAAATTTCTTACCAGAATTCTCATTCTGGGGTTTTTTTCAAAAAAGTTTCTTTTTTTATCTATAAAATTCCAGAAAAGTGAATCCCAAATCGTACACCAATCTCCTTTTTTGTAATTACTCATTTTGAGGATATAATTACTACCACTTATATAGGGTTTTGTTGACATAAGGCCACCATCAGCGAATTGACTCATTCCATAAACGTTTGGAACCATAACCCAATCATAAGCATCTATAAATAACTCCATAAACCATCTATAAACTTCGTCTGGGTCAAATTCACATAAAAGCATGAAGTTTCCCATTATCATAAGTCTTTCAATGTGGTGCGCATATGCTGTGGTATTTACTTTCTTTATTGTGTCGTCAACTGGTTCAATTCCAGTGTTTCCATCATAAAAAGATTTACTTATTTTTCTTTTGAAGGCCCAAAAATTTTTTGTCCTTTCTTCAACCCCTTTGCAAAAGTAAATACCCCTTATAAATTCTCTCCAACCAATGATTTGTCTAATAAAGCCCTCGCATGAATTAATCATTATATCATTTTTTTTATAAAAATTAATTGACTCCTTAACAATAAATTCAGGTGTAATTAATCCACTGTTAATTAGTGGTGAAAGTAAGCTATGATTTAAAAAAGATTCTTCTTTAACAATTGAATCTTCATATGGACCAAATTCGTTAAACCTATCTTTAAGAAACTTTAAAAACCATAATTTTGCGCTTTTGTGATCAGTAGGATAAATAAATTTGGCATCGATTATTCCAGGATTTTGACTGTAATTTGTATTAATGAAATTTACTGATTCAGAAAAAAGTTTATCATTAACTTCTGTAGGGTCTATTTTAGGCGGTTTTTTGTCTTTTGGATATTTTTCCCGATTCATCACATCGTATGTCCAATCCCCGCCTGCTGGTTTTCCGTTTTGATCGATTAAAATATTAAATTTTTTTCTTTGTGTTTTGTAGAATGAAGTTTGAAAAAACTTTTTTTTGCCTTTTTTAAAAAACTCATTTAATTCAGATTTTTTAGTTATAAAACTTGGATTTTCATGAACAATTAGTTCGATTTCATTTTTTTTACAAAAATTTGAAATTCTTTTTTGAATATAATAATCATCGGGATCTATTATTTCAATTTTGTTGAGATTAATACACAGATTTTTAAGTAAATTTCTTACGTCAGATTCTGTTTCGGTTGATTCAATATATTTTACTTTTCTGTCATGAAACTCCAAATACTGCTGATAATTTTTCATCGTAATTCGGTGGAAAAGTATTTTTTGTTTGTGAAATTTAAATTGATTGAAAAAGAGAAACTCCTCAACCAAAATAAACTCATTTTGGTTTTTCATCAAAGGAGAATCTTCAAAAAGCTGGTTAGGAAATATTATGTTCATATTTTCATTCATTTAGCCATAAATTTTGATATTTCATCTTTGGATCATATTTTTCGGATTGCCATTTAACGTTGAATTTTCTGTCCCTTGAATCATTTCCAACACCAGAAACATACATCCAATTTCCATAATTACTGTGTACATCATAATCTATAAGCATTGATTCGAAGTATGCAGCACCAATTCTCCAATCCAGTTTTAACTCTTTGGCAAAATAACTGGCAACATTTTGTCTACCTCTATTGCTCATCCATCCGGTATTTTTTATTTCCATCATATTCGAATTGACAAAAGGTTCTTTTGTTTTTCCATCAATCCATTCGTACACTTTGGTTTTCGAGTTATTCCAATTATATTTTCTGTTTAAAATACCTTCTATACTAAAAATCTTGTCTCTGTATTTCATTGATATGTACTTGAAATAATCTCTCCATATAAGTTCAAATACCATCCAGTACGTAGATTGGTTCTTTATTACCTGCTTTTCATATTTTTTTGTTTCCCAATAAATCATTTTAGGTGATATACATCCATTTGCTAGCCAGGGAGACAATTTAGAACTATAATCAATTCCAATTAATCCATTTCTGGTATGTTTATAAAAAGATAACTTTTTTGTTTCCCAGAAATAGTTATTGATTCTTTCTATGCCACTTTTGGTACCCCCTTCAAATGGGAATGCACTTCTTTTGTCAACTTTAAAATCTTTAAAACCTAAATCATTCAAGCTCGGGATTTTGTATTCCTTGGGTAGTCTATTCTTTGAACCCAACTTACATGGAGTATTTATTAAAGTCCTAACTTTTAAATCCTTTTCACATTTTTTTCTAAATACTGTGAAAACATTTGGAATATCGTCAACTTTTTTTTTCAAATCGTTAGGGTGATATAAAAATTGATTGAAAGAGTAGTTCACTTTTATACTGCTATCAATCTTATTTAAAACTTCATTTTCTTCTTTAATTTCATCACGAGTCCATTCTCTTTGAATGAAAATCTCCTTGACATTTAATTTTTTTATTGATTTTATGAGATTTTGCCCATTTGAACAACTGTCAATTATTAGACCAATATTTAACTTGTCTAACTCAATTTGTAAATCATTTATAGATTCAATCAAAAATTTACCTCTGTAACGATCTGTTTTTTTAAACCCCATAATTAATTCATTAAATAATTTAGGATTAAAATTATAGTAAGCGACAACTTGCCTTTTGCTGTCAATTGCTCTTGTAAGTCCTTGATGATCTTTTATTCTAAGATCATTTCTATACCAAACTAGAGAAACACCTAATACATTCGACATCTTTTACTACAGTATTTGACATTATTCCAATTGTTTTCCCACTTTTTTCTCCAACTAAATGGTATTTTACAAGCTGGACAAATTTTTGATGGTAAATTTGTTTTTTTAACACCGTTCATTTAAGCAACAGCGGCTTTGAAAGTTTCTAAACATCTGTTTCGAGCAAACTTATGATCAATAATCTCTTCAGGGTATGAGCTAGTCTGAAAGTCAGGAACCCATTTTTTTATGTATTTAAAATCTTTATCAAATTTTTTAATTTGCTCCTTGGGATTAAAAATCCTAAAATAAGGAGAAGCGTCTACGCCACATCCTGCTACCCACTGCCAGTTGCCAACATTACTTGACATTTCGTAATCTAACAATTTTTTTGCAAAATACTTTTCTCCCCATCTCCAGTCAATTAATAGATGCTTACAAAGAAAACTTCCAACTAACATCCTTACCCTATTATGCATAAACCCTGTTTCATTTAACTCTCTCATACCAGCATCGACTAAAGGATAGCCTGTATTTCCCTCACACCATTTTTTAAATTCTTCATTATTGTTAAGCCATTTTATATTATCATATTTAGGTTTAAAGGACTTTTTTTGAGTGTATGGAAAGTGCCATAGTATTTGCATAAAAAACTCTCTCCAAATCAATTCTTTTAGATATGTTTTGTTTGAGTTTTTAAGTGCTTTCTCCACTAATTTTCTAATACTAATAAATCCAAATCTTAAATGAGCACCAATTCTAGATGTACTGTTTAAATAAGGAAAGTTTCTGGTTTCTTCGTATTTTTCAATTTTTTCTGAATCAATATTAAATAATGGAATACCAAATTCTTTTTCATCAAAACCAATTTCTTTTAATGAAAGGTAAGGTAATGCCATTTTAGCTAAAGAGTTTAATTTAGTTTCAGATTTACAAGTTTCAAAACTACTTGCATTTAATTTTTCAATCCATTTTCTAGAATATGGTGTATATACTTTATATGGATTACCATCATCCTTCACCACCTCATCTTTTTCATAAATAACTTGATCTTTGAATGATTTAAAAGTGACGTTTTTATTTTCTAAAAATGACTTTATTAATTTATCTCTTTTAATAGCATATGGCTCGTAATCACGATTTGTAAAAACACTTTTAATTTTATATGTTTTTAAAAGTGATTCAAAAACGGCCTTAGGATTTCCAAGATACATTCCAACATTACCCCTGTTCCCCAACATGACATCGTTTAGTTTAACTAAGGCCGCATGAATCATTTTTATTCTTAAATCATTTTTTTCTAGTTTATTGATTATCTCGGTGTCAAAAATAAAGATTGGAAGTACCTTGAAGCCTGACGAAAGAGCAGCATTTAAACCCTGATTATCATCTAATCTTAAATCTCTTCTAAACCAAAAAACTGAAAAATTTTCTTCCATTTAATTAACTTTAACACTACTAATACCACCATCAATATTAATTATCTGTCCAGTAATCCACTTTGATTTTTCATCAAGTAGATATTGAGTTAGTTGAGCAATTTCTTTTGCAGTCCCAATTTTATTCAAAGGGTGTCTAGCTGCAGCTTTTTCAATTTTATCTTCAGTGTTTAAAAACTTATTTGCAAGTGGTGTATTAACTATTGATGGTGCTATACAATTGACCCTAATTTTTGGGGCGAACTCAGCTGCTAGTGACTTTGTTAATCCCTCTAGTGCAGATTTTGATGAAGACACCGAAGAATGGAAAGGCATTCCTGTTTTAACAGCAACAGTGCTATAAAAGATTATACTTGAGGAAGGACTTTGCTGAAGTTTAGGTAAAATTATTTGCAATGTTTTTATAGCGCCTATAAGATTTAATTCTAAGTCGCTTCTAAAAGTTTCTAGTTTTAAACTTCTAAATGGTCTTAAGTTAATTGTGCCCGGGCAGTACACGAAACCATCAATTTGGTCAGGTAACGATTCAGGGTCAAGTTCATCTACTAGGACATCATATTTTATATGTCTAATATTTTCATTCGTTCCATTTAAATTGTTTCTTGAAGTTGAAAAAACTATGTTTTCTTTTGATAATATTTTTGAGATTTCTTTACCAATTCCAGAAGAACCTCCAATGACTAAATAATTTTTCATTTGTTTAAAATTCCAAATTTATTTTCAAGTACTTTATGTCTGTAATCAAAAATTTGATTCAATTTTTTTTTAATAAAAAGAGGATGAGCCATTCTGCCGAGTATACCAAAAGGCAACCTGTAATCTACAATATCAATCATTTCAACTCCATCTTTAATTTTGTTAAAAAAATGTTTGTGATGCCAGAGCTTATATGGTCCATATCTTTGTTCGTCAACGAAATATGATTCTTTTTCAACATGGGTAATTTCAGTCACCCACCTTAAAGGTATCCCAAAGAGAGGTTTGACAATATATTTTATAATTTGGCCAGCAAACATATCTTTATCTGCACCTTCTAAAATTTTAAACCCCATGTAACTAGGTGTTATTTCTTTTAAATTAGTGGGATTAGAAAAGAAACTCCATGCTTCTCTAATACTAATTGGTAAATTTTGAATCCTTTTAAGTCTGTATACCATGCGGAGCAAAAATATAAAATGTTTAATAAAATCAAAAAAAAGTTAAACAAAAGAATAAAATGATTATTCTAAAATTGATTACATTTGCTATTAAACCTATCTAAATATGAATACAAGAGCTTTTTCATTTGTTTTTTTAATTTATTCAGTTGTTTTTTCTCAAGTAAAGACTCCTGCGCTAAGTCCTAAATCAGAGTTAACCCAAATAGTAGGATTTACTGAGATGAAAATTGAATTTTCTAGACCATCAATGCGTGGTAGAAAAATTATGGGAAATTTGGTCAATTACGGAGATATCTGGCGAACAGGAGCTAATAGTAATACTAAAATTACAGTTAGCGATGATGTTATGTTTGGTGAAAATAAACTTTCTGCTGGTACCTATTCTATTTTGACTAGACCTGGAAAAAAAATATGGGAAGTGTTTTTTTATACTGAAGACTGGTCCTTACCAAAAGCTTGGGATTCAGAAAAAATTGCTCTTAAAATAGATATACCAGTAAAAAACGCTAATCAGATCGAAACTTTTTCAATTTGGATAGGTAATATTTCAACTGATTCAGCCTCATTAAACTTAGCATGGGAAAATTCTAGGATTGAAATGCCTTTTACCGTATCTACTGATGAAAAAACCATGGCATCTATAAAAGAAACCATGAAAGGTAATCCTGGACATAGAGACTATTATAGTGCTGCATCATATTATCTAACTACAGGTAGAGACTTAAAGAAAGCTGAAAATTGGATAATTAAGGCTGTTAAGGAAAAAGAATACTACTTTTACTACAGGACTAAAGCTGAAATTCATGCAGGGCTAAATAAGTTTAAATTAGCCGTGGAAGCAGCAAATAAGTCTATCAAACTTGCCGAAAAAAGAGGTACAAAAAACTTAATTAGTTTAAATAAAAAATCTATTGAAGAGTGGAGTAGGAAGTAGTTTATTGATTTTCCTCTTTGGCTACTCTTTGAAGGATATAAGCCAAAAGAACAGTTAAAAATGATCCTATAAAATTTAACCACAAATAGCCTACAAGATCTAAATAAAAAATGATAAAGATTATTATTTGAATCGTTAAGGCTGAATTGAAAATGCTTTGCGCTTTTATTTTTTTAAAGAAAAATCCTACTAAAAATATTCCCAGTATTGTTCCATAAAATATTGAACCTATAATGTTCACTAATTGTATTAAGTTTTCCGCTAAACTTGCTGTTAAAGCAAATATTATTGCCACAAGACCCCATATTAAAGTGATAAATTTTGATATTTGCAAATCACTGTAGGTACTTTTCACTTTGAAATTATTTTTGTAGATATCTAAATAAGAGCAGGCAGCTAGAGCATTAAGTTCAGAAGCAGTAGAGCTCATGGCTGCACATAGTATCACTGAAATAAGAAGGCCTATTATACCACTTGGCAGGTTATTTACTATAAAATTGATAAATACATAATCTTTGTCATTGACTTCTGATGAGGGAGAAACTTTTGAAATTAGACTTTTTGCATTATTCCTAATCAATGATTCTGATTCTTGTAATTTTTTAATTTCTTTAAGTCCCTTTGATTCAGAAAACTTTTTCATCAAAAAAAATTTCTCTTCTTGAATATCTTTGTGTTTTTGTTCAAGAATCTCAAATTCAACGCTAAATTTTGAATTTCTAACCTTTTCTACAGCAGCTGTATTAAAATTAATTGGAGACATATTAAATTGATAGAAAATAAATACAGAAACGCCAATAAATAAAATAAAAAATTGCATTGGAACTTTTAAAATTGCGTTAAAAAAAAGTCCTTTTTGACTTTCTTTTAAATTTTTTCCAGATATATATCTTTGAACCTGGCTTTGGTCGGTTCCGAAATAAGACAATGCCAAAAATAGGCCACCAGTTATCCCACTCCAAAATGTATATCTGCTCTTTAAGTCGAGATCGAAACTAAGTATATTTAGCTTTCCATTAGCTCCAGCAATTTCTAAGACTTGTTTAAAACTAAATTCTTGTGGTATTCCTTTGAAAATATAATAAATGGTAATAAATAGACCGATAAAAATTACAAACATTTGTTGTTTTTGAGTTACGTTTACTGCCTTGGTACCTCCAATTAGCGTGTAAAATGTTACTATGGATCCAATTATAATAATTAATAGATACAATGGCCACTTTAAAATTAAACTCATAATTATTGCAGGGGCATAAATAGTTATCCCGGCAGCTAGCCCTCTTTGTATTAAAAAAAGGAAGGAAGCTAGGTTTCTGGTTTTTTTATTAAACCTTTTTTCTAAAAACTCATAGGCTGTGAAAACCTTTAGTTTATGATATATTGGAAGAAAAAATTTAGATATTATTATTATAGCGAAGGGTAGTCCAAAGTAAAATTGAATAAATCCCATTCCATCACTATAAGCTTGTCCTGGTGTAGATAAAAATGTAATTGCACTTGCCTGTGTTGCCATTACAGATATGCCTATGGTCCACCATCTGCTTTTATTACTCCCTTTGAAGTACTCTTCAAGATCTCTATTTTTTCTATTTTTCCAAACTCCGTAGAGGACAATGAATCCAATAGAAAAAATTAAAATAATCCAATCTAAAGTTTCCATTAATTAAATGATTTCATAATTATAAAAAAAACCACCCAATAACTAACATTGATGATGACAATGAACAAATACTCTTTATTATCTGAAATCTTCATTATTCGAGTGAAATTAAATTAATTAGTAGACGATAAGCTCCTGCAACTCCGGACGGTATTTGTCTAAAGAAACTTAAACCAGTGTAAATTACTTTACCTTTTCCATAGTTTCCAATTAAAACAGAACCTTGTTTTTCATTTTCATTTTTATCGTTCATCGATAAGAGTGGTATAAAGCTTTTGTCCCACTTGTTGGGAAAGTACAACCCTCTTTCTTGAACCCAATTTTCAAAATCTTCAGAAGTAATTTTATGAGGAAAATTTAAAGCTCTATGAAGAGGAGTAAGTATTTTGACAGGTGAATCTTCCTCGGTAACTCTGTCTCTGGATAAATTTAAGTAAAAGGGTGTCAGTTTATTTGTTAACAAATTTCTAGTAGTATTATATTGTATCAATAAGTTGCCCCCTCTTTTAGCATAATCAAAGAGCAATTCATTTTTAGAACTTAGCTCATCATTTACATTATAGGCTCGAATACCCATAATAATAGTATCAAACCTGTCTAAATCACCATTTTCAATTACATTAATATCAATTAATTCTATATTTACTCCTATTGATTTTAAATTTTCATAAACTAAATCACCCGCCCCCATTATATATCCTACTTTTTTTCTTGGAATTACTAAATCCAGTTTTTTAATTTTCGAAAAAAAGGGCTTTATAATGTATTGCTTGGGGATATGATCGTATTCAATATTAAAAATTGATAAACTTTCATCAGCAATTATTTTATCATTGGACAAAATTGATACTGATAAGATACCATCTTCAGAATTATCAGAAGGTCTGATTTGAAACTCAATATTTTTAGTTTCTCCCCTCTCAGTTAGGTAAAAGTCAATATAGTTTTTATCAATTTCCCAACCAGCAGGAGAGTTTAATTTTATTTTTCCTTTAAATCCACTTGAAAGATTTTTTACCTCAATAATTATTTTTTCTTGCTCCGTGTCTATGAACAAATATTTGTCTTTTTTAAAATTAACTGCAATTTTTGGAACAACGTAAAAAGGATTGATAACCTCACCTTTAATTGCGTCATTTAACCTTTGATTTACTTCAACTTTGTAGTCCAGAACTGTTTCAAAAATCTTAAGTTCAATTGGAAGTGAAACTATTTCTGACCTGGGTTGGTTTGTGTATTTTTTATCAATTACAAACCTTCCATTTTTTTGACCTTTAATTAACCAATATGGTGTATTAAACTCATTTGGTAATTTGAACTTAATATTGTCTTGATAGAGTTCATTTGGTTTCAGGTATGAGTTTTTAAATTTATTGTTAACCTTAGAGATATTAATTGGGTAGTTACTATTATTTAGAATTTTAACATCTAAATCGATTTCTTCACCTTTATTTCCATAATCGAAATCAGTATTTGTAATCATTTTGATACCCAAACAAAGCTTTATTATTTCTTTTACTTCTCTTAATTTCCTTATTGTCCAAACAGAACTTTTAAGTTTATTAATTTCATTGAAAACTTCTAAAAGATTTTTGACTGATTTTTCAGGTTTTTCGAAATCAAACTTTGCAATTATTTGATCAATTAATATTTTTATCTTTTTGCCACCCTCTATTCGATTCCATGTAGTGTCTATACCTTCGAAAATACGATTAGATTTATTTTCAAGCCCACCAATTAATTCCAAAAATTCGGATTCTTTTTCTAACCTTGGAGATCTGCCAAACCCCTGAGATTTGTGCTGTGACCTGCTCAGTGCAGAAATTTCACTATTTGTTCTCCCAGTTAAAAAATTGTATTTAGTTATATCAACTTTGATAAAATTATCTTTGTTAATTGAGTTAAACTTTTCTCTACTACCATACCTCCACCATGAAATATTTACATATTGTCTAAAAGGTTTCCATAATTGTAAAGAATCTAACTGACCTGAGTAAAATTTTGGATTATCACTTATGTTAAAAGCCTCTTTACTTAAAATCGCGGAAGCTGTGTGATGTCCGTGTGTTTGTCCATCTCTTCTATGGTCAAATCTATTTATAATTATATCAGGTTTAATTTCTCTAATTAATCTTACAACTTCTTCTAGAATGATATTTTTTGGCCATATTTTTAATGTCTCATTGGAATTTTTAGAGAATCCAAAATCTATAGCCGAGGTAAAAAATTGGTTACCCCCGTCAATTGCTCTTGCTTGTAAAAGCTCATTTGTCCTAATAACTCCTAATAAATCATTTAATTCTTTACCAATTAAATTCTGTCCGCCGTCTCCTCTTGTCAATGATAGATAGGATGTGTGAGCATGCAATTCATTTGAAAGATATGAAATTAGAGATGTGTTTTCGTCATCTGGGTGTGCAGCAACATATAAAACCGAACCTAAAAAGTTTAATTTTTTAAGCTTTAAATAAATTTCATTGCTTGATTGAGAATAAAATTTAGAGACACAAAATAGTACAATTAGTAGAAGAAATTTAGGTTTATTCATTTGTTATAAATTTAGTCTTTAATCCCATAAATTATTGCTAATATTTACAATTTTTGAAGGACATCAATAACTTGACAAACTGGAAGTCCAACGACATTTGTGTAACTACCTTCGATTTTTTTTACACCTATAATTCCTATCCAATCTTGTATCCCATAAGCACCTGCTTTGTCTATAAAATCAAAATTTTTTAAATAATAATTAATTTCGCTGTTTGATATTTTTTTAAAAAAAACAAATGTTGATTCAGAAATTATTGTTTTTTTTTCTTTTTCAGTAAAACATACAGAAGTGATTACTTCATGTTTCTTATTTGAAATTTTCTCTAAAAATTTTTTCGCTTCTGTTATATTATTCGGTTTTCCAAGGTGTTGATTTTCGGCCCAAACTATAGTATCAGCAGTAATTATAATCTCATCATCTTTAACTTCCTTAAATTCTAGAGCTTTTTTTTTAACTAAATACTCTGTTATTTCATGCCCTTTTAGTTTGGTAGGGTAATTTTCATTAGTTTGAAAAGCTCTTATTTCGAAATTTATACCAACATCTTGAAGCAGTTGTTTTCTTCTAGGAGAGTTAGAACCTAAAATAATTTTTTTACCTTTATTAAATTCTATGTAAGCCATTTGTTTTGAACCCTTAAGGTCTGTTCTATAATATCTCTTACACATCCCTCTCCGCCATTTTTTTTGGATACATAGATAGAAATTTGTTTTACATCTGGGACAGCATCATTCGGACAACAGGGGACTCCAATTTTTTTCATTACAGGTATATCAGGTATATCGTCTCCCATATAAACAATTTCATTCATTTGGAGGTTGTATTTTTTTATTAGCTTCTCATAAGTATTATTTTTTGAATGCTCTCCTAAAAATATTTCATCGATACCTAAGTCTTTTAGTCTTTCTTTGACCCCTTTATTTGTCCCTCCTGAAATAATAAAAATTTTAAAGCCTTTATCTAATGCGTATTTTATAATAAAACCATCCTTTGTGTTCATTTCTCTTAACATTTTTCCTTTTGATGTAACCAATATTTTTCCATTTGTTAGAACACCATCCACATCTAGAATGAAGGTTGTGATTTTTTTAAGTAATTCTTTGTAGTTTTTATTTTCCATTATTAGCAATTATTCCTTCTGTTAATATAGAGTATATTTTTTTTGAATTTTTAGATTTAATGAAATTTAAGTGTTTTTTAATAGTAATTAAGTCTTTTCTTATTGCAGGACCAGTTTGTATTTTATAAGGGTTATTCTGTTCTATTTTTTCTAAAGTTTCTCTAATTAAGGGAAATAAAGTTTCAAATGGTATTTTATTGTTAGTACAAATATCATAAGCTATACTGAATAAATAATTAGTGAAATTACAGGCAAATACAGCTGCAACATGCAGAGCTAATCTTTGTTTTGAATCAACATGATAGCATTTTGATCCAATAATTTTACCCAATTTTTTTAATTTTTTGGTATTAATATCATTATTTGCTTCTATACAAATCGGTATATTTTTAAAATCACTTAGTTTATCTTTTGTCAATGTTTGAAGTGGATAGAACACACCAAAATTTTTGTGAATACAAAGAATTTTCATTTCTGTACTTCCAGAGGTATGTACAACTATTCCGTCTCCTCCTTTAAGTTTATTACTAATCTTCTCAATTGAAGAGTCATTTGTGGAGATAATATATATGTCAGATATCTTGATTTCATTAATATCATTGGTGATAAATATTTTGTTCCTGTAACCTAAAATTTTTTCTATGGACCTGTTAAACATTGATACTATTTTAACATCCTTTTTTTTTCTTAGTGTTTGAAACATATTTATTCCAACATTCCCGGCACCAATAATTGAAATTTTTATCATTTAAAAAATATTTTAATATTATATTCCTATTAGGTAAATTTATAAATAACTTTCCTTTGTAGTTGGTTTCAATGTATCTTTGAAGCTGTAAAAATGGCACATAATGCAGGATATACTGCGGTTATGTCTCACAGATCAGGTGAAACTTCTGACTCCACTATTGCTGACTTATCTGTTGCAATGAAAACCTGTCAAATTAAAACCGGTTCTGCATCAAGAAGTGATAGAATGTCTAAATACAACCAATTGCTTAGAATAGAAGAGAGACTTTCTGATAAATCTATTTATCTTCAAAAAAAATCATTTAATATAAAATTCTAACTAAGCATTAATACTTGAATTAATTTCAATTATAGCTTTATTTTCAATAAATTTACCCATATAGGTTAATTATGAGTGATAGTGTAAAGATTCTAGTTGGAGATAAGTATTATGAGTTTCCAGTTGTTAAAGGTTCGAAAAACGAACGTGCAATTAATATTAATTCACTTAGAGCAGAAACTGGATTAATAACTATTGATCCAGGCTACAAAAATTCAGGATCATGCCTCAGTGAAATCACCTATTTAAATGGTGAAAAAGGTGAATTGAGTTATAGAGGTTATTCAATTGAAGATTTAACAAAAAGTGCAGGTTTTTTAGAAGTTTCTTACCTGCTTTAACTGCATTTGATCCCGATTCAGTGGATGTTGAATCAGAAGAAGAAATATACTCTGCAGTGGTTAATTTAATGGCAAAACTACCTATTTTGTGTGCTTGGACTTACAGAAAAGTTAAAGGTTTACCTTTGAATTACGCCGATAGATCTCTAAGTTTTGAAGATAATATCGCACAAATGTTTTTTCGTCATCCAACTGAAAAATATAAGCCAAACAAAATTGTTAACAATGCATTAAATAAACTTTTAATTTTACACGCCGATCATGAACAAAATTGTTCAACATCAACTGTTAGAATTGTGGGTTCATCCCATGCTGGCCTATTTGCATCAGTTTCTGCTGGCATTTCAGCACTTTGGGGTCCACTTCATGGTGGAGCCAATCAGGCGGTAATCGAAATGTTAGAGAAAATTAAAAATGACAATGGTGATATCGATAAGTATATTTTAAAAGCAAAAGATAAGAAAGATCCGTTTAGACTAATGGGGTTTGGACATCGAGTTTACAAAAATTTTGATCCTCGAGCAAAAATTATTAAAAAGGCTGCTGATGAGGTTTTAAATGATTTAGGTGTAACTGATCCAGTTTTAGAAATAGCAAAGTCATTAGAAAAATTAGCTTTAACGGATGAATATTTCGTAAAAAGAAAATTGTATCCTAATGTGGATTTTTATTCCGGAATTATATATCGTGCGCTTGGAATCCCAACTCAGATGTTTACAGTTATGTTTGCACTGGGCAGATTACCAGGATGGATTGCACAGTGGTGGGAAATGAGAAAAAACAATGAACCCATTGGCCGTCCTAGACAGATTTTCACAGGAAAAACAGATTTAAAATTTGTTCCCATTAACAAGAGATGATTTTTTTACTGAGAGGTTCTTTAACATTCCTCTGAAAATAAAATAGTGGAATGGACTTAATACATACCAATAAACTCTTCCCCACAATCCCTTCGGTCTAAAGGTGGCAGTTTGAAAAATACTATCTTTCACAATTTTAAATTCTAACCAAGCTTCTCCAGGTAACTTCATTTCTGCAAATAATAATAATCTCATATTTTTTTTATCTGCCAATAATACTCTCCAAAAATCTAAAGAATCTCCAGTGAAGATTTTATTATTATGAGTTCTTCCTCTTCTCAAACCTACTCCTCCAGATAGTTGATCTAGATATCCTCTTATTTTCCATAAAAAATTTGCATAATACCAACCAGTATCTCCTCCAATTTTCCATAATGACTCTAAAGTTTTTTCTGGGTGTATTTTTTTTTCGATTTTTTTGTCCTGTAGAATTCCAAATTTTGGAACTTGTATGTAATGTTTTAGTTCGTTGTTTATAAGTCCACTAACCAAACTATCTTTCCAGCTGCTAATTACGCTGTTTTGTTCAATCTTTATAAAAGCCATTTTAATGGCTTCATCATAAGTGTATAAGTTTACATTGAGTATTTCATGAAGTTTATCACTTTTAACCAACACCTCTGATTTCATACTTTTAACTAAGTTTACAGCTAACGGATATGAAGTTGAAGTAACAAAATAAAGCCAGTATGAAGATAATCTTGGAGTCATTATTGGAAGGGTAATAATTAATTTTTTTAATCCTCTGTTTTTAGAATACCTGTAAAGCATTTCTTTGTAAGTTAAAACACTTAAACCCCCAATATCAAAAGCTTTTCCGATACATTTAGGATGTAATAAGACACCAGTTAGAAATTCAATAACATTTCTAATCGCTATTGGTTGTGATTTTGTTTTAACCCATTTTGGAGTTATCATAATTGGTAGTTTTTCACACAAATCTCTTATGATTTCAAATGATGCACTTCCAGATCCAACTATTATACCTGCTCTAAGAACTGTTAATTTGATTTGATTTTTTCTAAGAATTCGCTCTACATTTTTTCTTGATTCTAAATGTTTTGAAAGATTTTTATTGTTAACAATTCCGCTTAAAAAAATTATCTGTTTAGCGTAAGTTCTTCTTATTAAATGATTGAAGTTTTTTGCACAATCAATTTCCATTTTATAGAAGCTATCTATTTTTGATGACATTGAATGGATTAAATAATAAACTATATCTATTTCTTTTGGAATAGAATTTTTTTTTGGAATATTGAGAAAATCAATTGTTATTATTTTTACTTTTTTTAAGAGGTTTGGATTTAAAGATAATCTTTCAGGATTTCTTACTGCACAATAAACTCTGTGTCCATTTTCAACCAATTTTGGAATTAAGCGCATTCCTATATAACCATTCGCTCCCGTAACTAAGATATTTAATAATTCTTTATTCATTTTCATTTATGAAAATAATTATTTTAAAGTATTTATTTCTGTATTTCAATTTATTCTTTATAACTATCTTTAAATAAATAATAGAATGAAATTTTATTCTGAACAGTTTTCTCCTTTTTTAAAAGAGTTTTTCAAAGATAATTATAGTGTTGATATCGATAGTTTTGACTTTGTTAAGACTAGAGACGGTTTTGACGGGGATATTACTATGTTGGTTTTTCCACTTCAAAATAAAGTAGATAATGATCTAGAATCTCTATCAAAGGAGATAGGTTCTTTTCTTGTTGGTAGAGTTTCCTGGGTTTTTGATTTTAATATTATCAAAGGATTTCTCAATTTAAATATTCTCGATGTTTTTTATGTAAATTTTCTTAAAGAGATAAACCCAAATCCAGAATATGGACATAAACCTATTGATGAAAAAAACGGAATTACTCTTGTTGAGTTTTCTTCACCAAATACCAATAAACCACTGCACTTGGGACATATTAGAAATAATTTATTAGGTGATTCAATAACTAGAATTTTGAAAGCCAACGGACATAAATCTATTAAAACTCAAATAATAAATGATAGAGGGATACATATCTGTAAATCAATGATTTCATGGTTAAAATTTGCTAAAGGTTTAACTCCAAAATCCACTGGTATTAAACCAGACAAATTTGTTGGCAATTATTATGTCTTGTTTGAGAAAGAGTATCAAAAGCAGATAAAAATTCTTATTGACAAAGGATATAAAAAAGATGATGCTGAGAGAAAAGCTCCAATTTTTTTAGAGGCCAAAAAAATGCTTCAAAAATGGGAATCAGGAGATAATAAAACAATCAAATTGTGGAAAAAAATGAATTCATGGGTTTATGAAGGGTTTGATAAAACCTATAAGTCTCTAGGAATTGAATTTGATAAAAATTATTACGAAAGTAATACATATTTAAAGGGCAAGAAAATTGTTGAAAAAGGTATATCCCAAGATATATTTTACAAAAAGGAAGACCGTTCAATTTGTATTGATTTAACTGAAAACGGTCTTGATGAAAAAGTACTAATAAGATCAGATGGAACTTCTGTTTACATAACTCAAGATATTGGTACGGCGATGCAAAGGTTTGATGATTTTCCTGAAGTAAAAGGTATGATTTATACTGTTGGTAATGAGCAAGAGTACCACTTTAAAACCTTGTTTTTAATTTTAAAAAAATTAGGAATTAAATGGACTAACATGTTACATCACCTAAGTTATGGTATGGTTGATTTACCTGACGGTAAAATGAAAAGTAGGGAAGGAAATGTAGTTGATGCAGATGATTTAATGTCAAAAATGAAAACCACCGCAAAGCAAATATCAAGTAAACTTGGAAAACTTGAGGGATTTTCAAAAAGTGAAAAAAATGATCTTTATGAAAAAATTAGCCTTGGAGCCCTAAAGTATTATATTTTGAAAGTTGATCCAAGAAAAGCAATACTTTTTGATCCAGAAAAATCTATCGATTTTAATGGAAATACTGGCCCTTTTATTCAGTATACATACGCTAGAATCCAATCAATTTTGAAAAGCAACAATATTGATCTAAATGCTCGAATGCCGGAAAAATTGGACTTAAAAGAAATCTTGATTATTAAACAACTTATTCTTTATCCTGAAATTGTTGAACAATCATTAAAAAGTCTCAGCCCAGCTATTATTTCGAACTACATTTACGAACTTGTAAAAAGATTTAATTCCTTTTATCAGAATGTTACAATTTTAGGAGCGGAAAGTATTATTTCAAAGAATTTTAGGCTAATATTACTAAAAAATGTAGCCAAGAATTTGAAAAATTCTTGTAGTTTATTAGGTATAAGCTTACCTCAAAGGATGTAAAAAAAAACCGCCTTTAAGGCGGTTTTTTATAAAATATATTATTTGATTATTTAGATTGAACTGCTAAATTATAAACAACCAATCCAAAACCTATCTTGTTTATGGCATCACCTACATTGTAAAGTACATCCATTGATCCTTCAAGACCTCCGAAAATACCACTATACCATCCTTCAGTACCAGCCATATAACCGATTGGGTAAATAGCCCAACCAATTAGTACAAATTTAGCAAGCATATTATGAGCTGATAAAGTTGCACCTCCTGCAGAAGTTGCTAATTTCTTAGCTTCTCCCATCCAAATATCATATACAATTACAAAATATGCAATACCTGAAACTAATCCCCAGGCAGCAGGGCCAACACCAGTAGTGTATACAGCTTCGCCTAAATATCCGCCAACTAACATAATTGTTGACAGAAGAATTAATCTCCACATCATTTTAGTAGAAGCCCCCGCAGGTTTGAGTATTAGGTAAAACTCAACACACATAAGAGGAACTGTTAGTATCCAGTCAACATATCGGAAGAAAGTTGGGGAAGTTTGATTTTCTAACCAATATTCCCTCATGTACCAATAGTGAACTGCAGCTATAAAGGTTATCAATCCTGAAACTAGAATTGATGTTCTCCATTTGTTATCGTGAGAATTCATTGAGAGGAAGAAAAACGCTGATGCTGCCATCATTGCCATACATCCTACAAAAAAAGTGAATCCAACATAGTCAGCTGTATCAACACTACCAGCCGTAACTATTAAACTTAAAAATTTTTCCATATTAGAATTAATTATTTGTTTTTGTTTAGGTAAATTTAGAAAAAATTAAACTTACTCATAATTTTTATCAATAAAATTTTGATTTAAAAACTAATTTCTTGTTGGCAACCCTTAAAAAATACAGGCTTCATTTTTTTTCAACTCTTATATTTTTGGTTATAAATTCAATTTTAAGTGCTGAAAATCAATCTATTATATCCTTTATTCTAATTTTCTCTTTTGGATTAATACATGGTGCTAACGATATTCAATTAATTCAAAAAAAAACACTTGA
>CACJHA010000008.1 GCA_902593075.1 uncultured Bacteroidota bacterium | reverse complement strand
ATTAATTAGCAGAATCAAATCCAATTTTGATTTAAAAAATTCGTCTAGCATACTTGGTATTGGGGACGACGCAGCAGTTATAGATAATAAAAATGAAACTGTTGTATCTACGGATATGCTAGTTGAAAATATACATTTTAATTTGATGTATGTCCCATTAAAGCACTTGGGGTATAAATCTGTTGTAGTCAATTTATCGGATATTTTTGCTATGAATGCAAAACCAGAACAGATAACTGTTAGTTTGTCTGTATCAAACAGATTTACACTTGAAGCAGTAGATGAATTATATAGTGGAATAAAACTAGCATGTGAAAAATACAAAGTTGATCTAGTTGGAGGAGATACTACATCATCTGAGAAAGGTTTAATAATATCGGTAACGGCAATTGGCACCTCTGAAAAAAATAGATTGGTTTATCGTTCAGGTGCAAAAAAAAATGACCTTGTTGCAGTAACAGGTAGTCTTGGAGCTGCATATATGGGTCTTCAAATTTTAGAAAGAGAAAAGGAAGTATTTAAAGTTAATCCACAATCACAGCCTAATCTTGATAAATATACCTACTGCATTCAAAGACAACTTAAGCCAGAGGCTAGGTATGATATTTTTCAGTTTTTTAAAAAAAATAAAATTACACCCACCTCCATGATAGATATTAGCGATGGTCTATCGTCTGAGATATTACATTTAAGTGAACAATCTAAAGTAGGTATTCATATTTACGAAGAGAAAATACCTATAGAAAATGAGACTATTAAAATTTGTAAAGAATTTAAATTAAATGAGATAACAGCTGCTCTTAATGGAGGTGAAGACTATGAGATTTTGTTCACTATTGATCAGTCAGATTATGATCTAGTTGAAAAAAGCGAAATCGTAACTATTATCGGTCATGTGACAAAAATTGAAAATGGTAATAAGTTAATCACTGGTTTAGAACAGGCTATTGATTTGACAGCACAAGGTTGGTCAAAAATCTAAATTTAACCCAACGCTACATCAAGAGACATCATAATTATGAACCCTAATATAAATCCCATTGTTGCAAAATCGGTGTATTTGTCCTGTTGAGTCTCAGGAATTACTTCCTCGATAACAACAAAAATCATAGCACCTGCTGCAAATGACAGCGCGTAAGGTAATAAGGGTGAAAAAAAAGTTACAGCAAATGCTCCTAGTACAGCAGCTAAAGGTTCTACAATTGCGGATAACTGACCATACCAAAAAGATTTAATACGACTGGCTCCAAGTCTTCTCATTGGCATTGAAACGGCAATCCCTTCTGGAAAATTTTGAATTCCGATTCCCAAGGCCAATACAACAGCACCCGATATGGTAGCCTCAGGTAAACCTAAGGAAACTCCTCCGAATAAAACCCCTACTGCTAAACCCTCCGGAATATTGTGAAGTGTAATCGCTAAAACTAGTAATGTTGTTTTATGCCAAGGAGTTTTTATACCCTCACTATCTTTAAAATTAATGTGAATATGAGGGAGTATTTTATCTAACAAAAAAATAAACAATGCGCCTAGTGCAAATCCAATTGATGCGGGTAATACCTTTATAAATCCTTCACCGGGACTCATCTCAATTCCAGGGGATAAAAGACTCCAAAAACTTGCAGCAACCATTACTCCTCCAGTAAAACCAAGTAATCCATCAAGTACCATTCTATTTAATTTTTTAACAAAAAAAACCAAGGATGCCCCTAATGCTGTCATTAGCCAAGTAAAAATTGTAGCATAGAAGGCTCCAGTTATTGGATTTTGATTTTCAAAAAAACTAATTATATAATTCATACAAAACTAAAAAGTTCACCACCGCAAAACTAAAAAAATTATTGTAATCTAAGGAACTTATTTAAAATTTAAAATAAGTTAAAATGCAAATGTTTAATTTTGAGTCCATGAGTGAAAAAAAAATTTATGATATAATTATTTGTGGCGGTGGTATCACGGGTTTATTGTTAGCCAAAAAACTAACCGATGATATCTATTTTAAAAATCATAAAATAGCTTTAATTGAAAAAGATGAGAAAAATAAAAATGATAGAACTATTAGCTTTTGGGAGGAAGGTAAAGGAGAATGGGATAGTATTATTTGTGGTAGTTGGAACAATGCAATTTTTATTTCAGATGAATATCAATCGTCTTTTAAACTAAAACCTTATACTTATAAAACCATTCGAGGGATTGACTTTTACAATTATTTCAAAAAAAAATTAGATAAAAAAAATAATTTAAAAATAATAAAGGATAATATTTTAAACATTAAGTCAGATAATAGCTTTAGTTATGTTAAAACATTAAATAATGAATATACAGCACCTAGGGTCTTCTCTAGTATCCCAAACTTAGAATACAAAAATCAAACATCCATTCCAGTTTTACAACAACACTTTATTGGTTGGTTTGTTAAAACAGAAAATTTAATTTTTGATCCCAATAAATTAATTTTTATGGATTTTAGTGTTCCCCAAAAGGGGAATACTAGATTTATGTATATTTTGCCTTTTGATAGAAATTTTGCTCTAGTAGAGTATACTTTGTTTTCGAAAAAAACACTTGAAAAAGAGGAATATGAATACAATATTAAACAGTATTTGGAGGATAAAAATGCAGGTGAATTTAAGGTTGTTGAAAAAGAAGCAGGATCGATTCCGATGACAGGTTACAACTTTTCAAAACACAATAAATCAACTCTCCTTCATATTGGAACATCTGGTGGATGGACAAAAGCGAGTACTGGATTTACTTTTAAAAAGTCTATAAATAAAATTGAACATTTGATTCTGTATTTAAAAAGTAATAAGCCTCTTGATAAGTTTGAATATAAAACAAAATTTGATTTTTATGATTTACTTTTTTTAGATGTTCTATATCACCACAACGAGAAAGGAAAGTCACTTTTTTCAGGAATGTTCAAAAAAAATAAACCACAAAGAATATTTCGGTTTCTAGATGAAAAGTCATCTTTTTCTGAAGATGTTCATCTTATGTTATCATTTCCGATAGGTAAATTTGTGAAAGCCTTGGTTAAAAACTTTTCAATATCATAATTTTCGATTCAATATAGTTTTAAAAAGATCGAAAAATTGTTTTTGTTTTTTTATTTCAATAGGAAGGTTATTTATTGAATTTAAAATCTTCTGATTATAATTTTCAATAATATTTCTTAAATAAACGTCAGATTTGTTTTTTTTAAAAATGTTGATGACTTCGCGCTTTTTTTTCTCAAAATCTTTAGATTCAGAACTATATAAATTTAAAAGAGACTTTACATCGTCCTTAGATCCGTTTTCAATAGAGTGAATAAAAAATAGTGTTCTTTTATTTTCATTTATGTCTCCACCACTGACTTTTCCAAAAATGTTTTCCTCTCCAAATACATCTAAGTAATCATCTTGTAATTGGAACAAAATCCCCAAATTCAATCCAAATTCATAGAAGGATCGGCATACATTTTCATCAGCATCAACTGCAAGTACACCCATTTTAAGTGCAGCACCAATTAACACAGCAGTTTTTAACTTAATCATTTCAAAGTATTGCGATTCGTTAATATCAATTTTATCTGTAAAATTCATATCCATTTGCTGCCCCTTGCAAACATCCAATGCACTATCTGTTAATACTTTATTCATTTTAACATAAGTGTCTGATTTATAGATTTCAAGTGACTTGTATGATAATATCAGCATAGCATCTCCAGACAAAATAGCGCTATTTCTATTCCACTTTTTATGAACTGATAATCTACCCCGTCGATACAATGCATTATCCATTATATCGTCATGCACTAAGGAAAAATTATGAAAGATTTCTATTGCTAAAGCTGCAGGTAGAGCTTTTTCAAAATTATTTGCAATAGAATCTGCCGCCATTAGAGTTAAGACAGGTCTAACTCTTTTACCTTTATTTTGCATACTATATATAACGGGTTCAAACAAACTGCTGGATGAATATTCAGCAATTTCATTTTCTAAATAACTTTCAAAAATATCTTTAAATGAGCTTGACAAAATTTTCTTTGAAACAAAAATAAATTAAAAAAGAACTTTTAAATTAAAAAAACCAAGGAAACTTTTTTGGTATTTAAAGTTTCCATTTATATTTGCACTCTTAAAATGAAAGATACTATATTAAACATTTCAAGCCAGCTATTTTTAGAAATAGGATTTAAAAATGTTACGATGGATGACATCGCTGAAAAAATGGGCATCTCTAAAAAAACAATTTACACCTACTTTAAAAATAAATATGAACTTGTTAAAGAAAGTACTCAACTCATTTTCGAAAATGCTTGTAATGATATTGAACGAATTAAAAAATCAGCAAAGCACCCTATTGAAGAGTTATATTGTGTTAAATCTGAAGTTCTAAAGTATTTTCAAAATGAAAAAAGTTCGCCGGTTTATCAAATGCAAAAATATTATCCTGAAATTTATAATGATATTAAAAATCAGGAATATACAAGACTTGGATTTTTAGTTAAATCCAGTTTAAAAGAAGGAATTGATACCGGACTTTTTAGAAAAAATATTGATATTGACTTTGTCTCAAGACTGTATATGAATGGAATGAGAGGAATTCGCGATATTGATGTATTCCCACCAGAAAATTTTGATATTAAAATTTTAATTGAGAGTTATTTAGAATATCATGCAAGGGCTATTGTCACAGAAAAAGGTCTTTCAGTTTTAAACGAATTTATATTTAAAAATGCTTAGTGAAATGATTAAAACACCGATATCTGTTTTTCTTGTACTGATACATTTTTATTTATCGTGTCAAGATATACCCAATTCTTTTACTCTTAATTCGGCTATCGAATGGGGCATGGATTATAATAAAACAATTCAAAAATCCAATTTGGAATTGCAAAAAGCATACAAGGAAAAATGGAAAACCATTTCTATAGGCTTACCTCAAATTAGAGCCAATTTGAGCTATCAAAACTTTTTAGAACAACCTGTTTCACTTATACCAGCTGAATTTTTTGGAGGGATTAAAGGTGATTATGCTGAGGTGGTTTTTGGAACTGAACAAACAGCCATAGGATTTGCTGAAATAAATCAATTACTATTTGATGGTACATATATTATTGGTGTGCAAGGATTAAAACATTATATAGATACAGCAAAAAATGTATTAGAAAAATCACAAATAGAAATTAAAAAATCGATAATTATTGCTTACGTAAACACATTAGTAGCTGGAGAAAATATTTCAGTTATTGAGAGAAATTTATTAGCATTAAATAAAAATTTAAAAGAGATAATCGCAGTTTACAAAAATGGATTTAGTGAAGAAGAAGACGTAGAACAAATTAAACTTACTATTTCTAAGCTTAGAACCCAATTTAAATATGCAAAAGAATCTTACAAACTATCTTTTGATATTTTAAAACTTTTATTAGGCGTTGAACTTGATCAAAAATTAAACCTCTCAGACTCTTTAGAGTATTTGACTATAAAAAACTTGAATTATGAATCGATTGACAGTAACTATTCAAACAACATAGACATTCGACTAGCAGAAAATAAAGTCATAGAAGAGAAGTTTTTATTTCGATTGGAAAAGGCAAAAGGCTTACCTTCATTGAGCGCCTTTCTAAATGGAAGTTATGTGGGAAATAGTAATGAATTTACATTCACTGATAAAGAACAAAAATGGTTTGGTTCTTCAGCATTTGGATTAAGATTAGAAGTTCCCATTTTTAGTTCATTTGGTAGACATGCGAAGTCACAAAAAGCCAAGCTTAGCTTGCAACAGGCTGAAAAGAATTTAACTGAGGTTAAATCCAAAGTTTATGTCGAAATGAGAAAGGCTCAAAACAATTTTAATCTAGCTAAAGAAAATTATTTTACAGCTATTGAAAATCTAAAGCTAGCTGAAAGAATTGAAAAAAAGAATATTATAAAGTTTTTTGAAGGAGTAAGTGGAAGCTTTCAATTGACACAAGCCCAACAGCAGCTTTACCAGGCTCAACAAGGTAAAATTCAAAGTATGCGTGCTGTGATAATTGAGAAAACAAATCTTGAAAATATCTTAAACAACAAAAATTAAAATGTATATGAAAAATTTTATTTTAAATCTTAGTATAATATTAATTATTAGTTGCGGACCAGAAAATTCTAAATCAACGGAAGAAATTTTAGCTACTAATGATTATACTTTAATTCAAAAAAGAAAGGGGGAAATTAAAACCCAAATAAATGATTTAAAATTTGAACTAAATAGGTTGGATAATGTGCTTGAAAAAATTGATACCGATAAAAATTTATTTTTAGTTTCTGCAATTAAATTAAAACACAAAAACTTTAGCCACTATTTAAATTTTCAAGGTTCATTAGATACGGATCAGAACGTGGTTATTTATCCAGAATTGCCTGGTCTTTTAAAAAATATTTACGTTAAACAAGGAGACAAAGTAAAGAAAGGGCAAATAATCGCTAAAATTTCAGATAATGGCTTAACTGATCAATTAGAACAGTTAAAACTTAAAAGAAATCTGGCTAAAACAACCTTTGAACGACAGCAGAAATTATGGGATCAAAAAATTGGTTCGGAAATACAATATTTACAAGCAGAAACAAATTTTAAAAGTTTGGAGAAAAAAATTTCTCAAATGAGAGATCAAGAGGGCAAAACAAGAATTTTAGCCCCCTTTGACGGAACTATAGACGACGTTATTGCTGATATTGGAAGTAACTTGGCACCAGGCTTAACCCCGATTTTGAGAATAATTAATATTGAAAAAATGAAGGTTAGTGCAGAGATACCTGAAATACACATCCCTTATATTAAAAAGAATAAAAATGTTAAAATTTATGTTCCAATATTGGATAAACAAATTTTAGGCAAAATTTCATCTGTTGGTAATTTCATAAATCCTAACAATAGGTCTTTTAGTATTGAAATTAAATTATTGAACAAATCCAATGAATTAAAACCAAATATGACGGTTAGTTTAGAGATTAATGATTATCAAAATGAAAGTGCCATCCTAATTCCATCTAAAGATATACTAGAAGATGAAGAAGGAAATTTTTACGTATATAAATTGGTTATTGACAGCAATGAAAATTATAAATCAAACAAAGTGATGATTCAAAAAGGAAAGTCATATAATAATATGACTGAAATTAAGTCTGGTTTAAAAGAAAATGATTTAATCATAAATGATGGTCTTAGGCAAGTTGAAGATGGGCAAATTGTAAAGGTAATTTCTACCAAAATTTAAGATGAGTATGAATAAAGGCTTTAAAGAATTTTTACCCTCCTCATGGTCTATTGACCATAGTACTGTAGTTTATGTTTTAATTTCCATTTTTTTTATACTCGGATTCTCTTCATATATAAGCTTACCAAGAGAGAATTTCCCAGAAATAAATAGCAATATTATTTTTGTAAGTTCAGTTTATCCCGGGAATACTGCTGAGGACGTTGAAAGGTTAATCACTGACCCATTAGAGGAAGAACTCAAGGGTGTTTCAAATTTGGTTGGAATTAAATCAACATCTCAAGAGAATATTTCGTTAATAACCATAGAGTTTGATGAAAATATTTTAAAAGAGAAAGCAAAAAATGATGTCCAGGACAAAGTTGACGCAGTAACTGCTCAGGCTGATTGGCCAATTTTTAATGGGGCAAAAATAGAACCTTCTGTATTTGAATATAGTATTTCCGAAGAGGTTCCAGTTCTTAATATCGGATTAAGTGGGAATATTCCTCGAAAAGAAATGAAAATTTATGGAGAGGTTTTGAAGGACAAAATAGAGCAAATGGCCGAAATTAAGGAAGTTTCCTTACGGGGTGTTCAAGATTTCGAAGTAGAAGTATCATTAGATTTAATCAAAATGGTTGCGGCAACCGTTTCTTTCGATGATGTTATAAATTGTATACAAAGAGGAAATAATACTATTTCAGCGGGTAATATTGAAGGTAATGGTCTAAGAAGAAATATCAGAGTAATAGGTGAAATTAAAAATCCTGAAGATTTAGAAAACTTTGTGGTTAAAAATCAAGACGGAACCGTTTTTCTTGGGGATATATCTAAGATAACTTTTAAAGAAAAGGAGATTAATTCCTACGCTAGATCAAACGGAAAAAATTCAATCGTTTTGGATGTAAAGAAAAGATCTGGAAAAAATTTGATCAAAAGCGTCGAAAAAATAAGAGAACTTGTCGAAAAAGTGAAAAAGAATGAATTCCCATCCTCAATAAATGTAACTATTTCAAATGATCAGTCTGATATTACAAAAAATCTAGTTTCTGATTTAGCTAATAATATTGTTTTTGGGGTTATCTTGGTAATAACTGTACTGATGTTTTTCCTTGGTTTTAGAAATGCCTTGTTTGTTGGCTTTGCAATCCCAATGTCAATGCTTATGTCTTTTGTTGTAATTGGCTTTTTAGGAGAAACTATTAACACTATGGTTCTTTTTGGTCTTATAATGGGACTTGGGATGCTAGTAGATAACGGAATTGTAGTGGTTGAAAATGCATATAGATTAATGGAAAAAGATAAAATGAATTCCATTGAGGCTGCAAAAAAAGGGATTGGTGAAATAGCATATCCAATAATTATTTCAACAGCTACTACAGTAGCCGCATTTCTCCCCTTAGGTTTCTGGCCAGGAGTTATTGGTGAGTTTATGATTTTTTTTCCTATCACACTCTCAATTGTTCTGGGTTCTTCTCTTGTTGTAGCAATCTTTTTTAACTCAATGCTAGTTTCAAAATTCATGAAAATTGATAAAAATGAAATATCATTAAAAAGCCTTAAAAGACTCAGTTTGATATTGGGCGGAATAGGAATAATCTTAATTTTTAATATTGGTGTTTTTAGGGCACTTGGTACGATTATGATTTTATCTACTATTCTATTATGGGTGTATAAGTATTTAATTAAAGACTGGACAATATATTTTCAAGAAGTGTTTCTTTATAAACTTGAAACGAAATATAAAAGATTTTTAACTTTTGCTTTGTCCAGTAAAAAACCCTTTTATTTTTTATTTGGAACTATTGGATTATTATTTTCCTCATTCATAATTCTAGGAATTGCTTCTCCAAAAGTTGAGTTTTTCCCAGAAAATGAACCTCAACAAATTTTTGTTTATATAGAATATCCAGAAGGAACATCCATTCAACAAACTAATCAAACAAGCAAATTAATTGAAAAGGAAGTGGCAAAAATTATCTATGACAAAAAATATTATAAGAGTGGTAAGAATTTTATGATTGATTCGAATGTTGTTATGGTCGGTTTAGGGGCACAAAATCCTGAGACTGATAGAGGAGGTGACCAAGATATGCCACACAAATCAAAGATAACATTAACAATGAGTGAGTTCAAGTTAAGAAATGGCCTTTCTAGTGAAGAAATGAGAAAGGACATTCAAATAATTCTTAAGGATAAGTTTCCTGGAATTGCGATATCGGTTGAAAAAGAGGCATCTGGTCCTCCCGCAGGATATCCTATAAATATTGAAATAAAGGGAAATGATTATAATGAATTAATAAGTATTGCAAAAGATTTAAGGCAATTCATTAACACCGAAAATATCCCTGGCGTTGAACAAGTAAAAATAGATGTGAACAAAAGTAAACCAGGAATTGAAGTTGAGATTGATAGAAAAAAGTCCGGTAGTTTGGGCGTTTATGCTGGACAAATTGGACAGCAGCTAAGAAATTCTTTATTTGGTGCTAAAGCCGGAGTTTACAAAAAAAATGGAGAGGATTATGATATAAATGTTAGATTTGATGAAAAATACAGAAAAAATTCTGAGAGCCTTCTTGACCAATATATTGTGTTTCGTGACCAATCAAATGGAAAAATCAAAGAAGTACCCATAAGCGCAACTGTCAAGTTGAAAAATGCTAATTCGTTTAGTGCAATAAAACATAAAGATTTAAGTAGAATAGTTACTGTTTATTCTCCAATTTTGGCTGGTTACAATGCTAACGAAGTTTTTTTAAATGTAAAAAAAGCCATTGAAACAGGTTTTGAGGGTTTTAAAAATAACGTTAGTTACTCATTTACTGGTGAAATTGCAGAACAAGAAAAAAACATGTCGTTTTTAGTTAGCGCTCTTTTTACCGCATTAGGCTTAATTCTTTTTCTTCTTGTTCTTCAATTCAATTCGATTTCAAATCCCCTAATTATACTTTTATCAATTTTTCTAAGTTTCACAGGTGTACTTTATGGAATAAGCATTTTCAATATGCCTTTTGTAATTATGATGACTATGATGGGTATCATCTCTTTATCTGGTATTGTTGTAAACAACGGAGTTGTTTTGATTGATTATACCAATTTGCTTGTTGAAAGAAAGAAATTAGATTTAGGAATCGAGGCTGACAAACCTCTTCAAATCGAAGATTTTAAAAATTCTGTAATTAGCGGTGGGGCAGCAAGGCTAAGACCTGTTTTACTAACTGCTATAACAACTATTTTAGGATTAATCCCTTTGGCAACAGGTTTAAACATTAACTTTTTTACCCTAGTTTCTGAATGGAATCCCAACTTTTTTGTTGGAGGTGATACAGTTGTATTTTGGGGGCCGTTATGTTGGACCGTTATTTTTGGATTAACTTTTGCTACTTTTCTAACTCTTGTTATAGTGCCTATAAGTTTTTATCTGGTTTACAGAATCAAATTATATTTTTATTCTTTAAGAGAATTATAAATGAACTAAATTGCAAGTAAAACCTCTCATATGTTTAGAACATCAAATTGCGGCGAATTAACTATTTCTAATGTAGGTGAAATAGTTACCCTAGCTGGTTGGGTTAGTCGTATAAGAGATAAAGGTTTTGTTTTGTGGATTGATCTAAGAGATAGGTACGGAATTACTCAGATTATTTTTGATGAAAAAAGATCAAGTATTGAATTTATGGATAAAGTAAGGAAAATCCATAGAGAATATGTAATTCAAATTAAAGGAAAAGTAATCGAAAGAGAATCTAAAAATCCGGATATTAAGACGGGTGATATTGAAATTTTAGCAAGCTCATTAGATATTTTAAATGAATCTATCACACCACCTTTTACAATAGAAAATAATACAGATGGTGGTGAAGAGCTAAGAATGAAATATAGGTATTTGGACATTAGAAGACCAGTGATTCAAAAAAATCTACTTGTGAGATCAAATCTTAGCCTAGAAATAAGAAAATTCCTTGTTTCTAAACAGTTTGTTGAAGTTGAAACTCCATATTTAATAAAATCTACACCTGAAGGTGCGAGAGATTTTATTGTTCCTTCAAGAATGAATAAAGGTGATTTCTATGCTTTACCACAGTCACCTCAAACTTTCAAACAACTATTGATGGTATCTGGTATGGATAAATATTTCCAAATAGTAAAATGTTTTAGGGATGAAGATTTAAGATCCGATAGACAGCCTGAATTTACTCAAATCGACTGTGAGATGTCATTTGTAAGTGAAGAGGACGTTTTAAACGAATTTGAAGAACTTATAAAATTTATAATTAAAAAATTTAAAGGGATTGAATTGAATTCATTCACAAGAATGACATATTCTGAAGCAATTGAGAAATATGGATCTGATAAACCTGATATTCGATTTGGTATGGAGTTCGGTAATTTAACTAAGGTTGGTCAAGGGAAAAATTTTAAAATTTTTGATTCTCAAGAAGTAGTTTTGGGACTATCAGTACCAAATGGAGCGAATTTTTCACGAAAACAAATTGATAATTTAATTGAGTTTAGCAAATCTCATGAAGAAGGAGCAAACGGTATTGTGTGGGTAAAAAATGATGAAGACGGAACTTTCAAATCGTCTGTAGATAAATTTTTCAACTCAAAAGATTTTATCATGTGGTCCCAAATTTTAGTGTGCAAACCTGGTGATTTAATGCTCGTTATTTCAGGTAAAAAAACCAAAGTTTACAAACAACTATCTTTATTGAGGATAGAAGTTGCAAATCGTTTAGGTTTAAAAAATAATGAAGAGTTTACCCCCGTGTGGATAACTGATTTCCCTCTATTTAATTGGAACGAAGAAAAAAATGGATTTGATTCTGTTCATCATCCTTTCACAGCACCTAAAGATGAAGATTTGGAATTATTAGACAAAAATCCAAACCTGGTAAAATCAAAAGCATACGATTTGGTTCTAAATGGTAATGAAATAGGAGGCGGCTCTATTAGAATACATGATGAAAATATACAAAAGAGAATTTTTAAAATTCTTGGTCTCTCTGAAAAGGAATCTAATGATCAATTTGGATTTCTAATAAATTCTTTTAAATATGGTGCTCCTCCTCACGGAGGAATAGCCATCGGCTTTGACAGACTTGTAGCTATTCTAAATGGACAAGAGTCTATAAGAGACTTCATTGCTTTTCCAAAAAACAACCAAGGTAAAGACATTATGTTAAATTCACCTTCCCCAATTAGTAAGGAACAACTCGAGGAATTAAATTTAAAACTTAATAAATCAAAAAATAAATGAGAATTTTTCTTAATATTTTGTTTTGGAGTCTAGCATCGTTTCTATTCTGTGGTTTATATCTCAAAGAGAACGGAACTAGTGGTATAAGTGAAATATTGATTGGATTTTCAGTTTTTGCACTCAGCTTTTTATATCTCCCAATTTTTTTATATCACAGATATAAAGGAAAAGACCTTTCAAAATATACTTTAGACTTCAAAAAATTAAGGAAAAAAGAATAATTTTTAACAATAAGTGAATTATTTTAGAGATAAATGCCTTTTTGATAAAAAATATCTAAAAGAATAAATTTATTAATAACATAGGTTAAGATACCAATTCATTAGCGTATATTCGTAACTTATTATTATTTAAATGCAAGGAAAAGTAAAATTTTTTAATTCCTCTAAAGGTTACGGATTTATAGTAGATGACGAAACTGGTGATGATGTTTTTGTTCATGTTACATCTCTTAATGGTCTTAAGATAAATGAAGGAGATAAAGTTGAATATGTAATTGAAGAAGGGGAAAGAGGTAAAACCGCTACGAATATTCAATTAGTTTAATTTTAGATTATTATAATTTCGTTTTTTTTTAAAAAAACGATTTAGTAATTCTTCTGATTCTTTCTTTAAAATTCCACTCTTTGTGGGTACTTTTTTATGTAAGAACTTTTGTGAATCAAATCCGATTCTTTTGTTAGTATCCGATGCTCCGTAGACTATACGATTAATTTGTGAATATTTAAGCGCCGCAACACACATTGCACATGGTTCAAGTGTGATATAAATGGTACACCCTATTAGATATTTTCCTCCAATATAATTTGAAGCAGAAGTAATTGCTAACATTTCAGCATGAGCTGTGACATCACTTAACTGCTCGGTCATATTATGAGCCCTTGAAATTATTTTATCTTTTATTGTAATTACTGCCCCAACTGGTATCTCCTCTTTTTGAAAAGCTAATTTTGCTTCCTCCAAGGCTTTACTCATAAAAAATTTATCTTTTAAAAATTGATCACTCATTTAAAAAAATTTTATGTTATTTAGATTAATTTAGAGACTAAAATCGTCTATAATTTGCACTACTTGATATAAATACAAAAACCTAGTAAATCGACTTAAAACTTATTAATGCAAGAAAAGAAAAAAATATATTTTATCGATGCCTATGCATTGATTTTTAGAGGATACTATGCTTTTATAAAAAATCCTATTGTAAACTCTAAAGGTTTTAACACTTCCGCAATTTACGGATTTATGAACTCTTTGCTTGATTTAATTAAAAGAGAAAAACCAAAATACATTGCGGTTTGTTTTGATAAAGGTGGTTCAGCAAGTAGATCTGAAATTTTTCCAGATTATAAGGCAAATCGTCTTGAAACTCCCGAAGCTATAACTTTAGGAATTCCATATATTAAAAGAATTCTAAATGCAATGCACATTTCATCTATAGAAATAGAAGGATATGAAGCAGATGACATTATTGGAACTTTGGCTAAAAAAGCAGAGAAGGATGATTTTAATGTTTTCATGGTAACTCCAGATAAAGACTTTGCCCAATTAGTTTCTAAAAACATATTTATATATCGACCTGCACGTATGGGTAATGACGTCGAAATAATGGGCATAAAAGAAGTTAATGAAAAGTTTGAAATTGAAAATCCAAAACAAGTAATTGATTATCTTGGAATGGTTGGGGACAGTGTGGATAATATTCCTGGCCTTCAAGGTGTAGGAGATAAAACAGCAAAAAAATTCATTAAAGAATTTGGGAGCATTGAAAATTTATTAGATAACACCGACAAAATAAAAGGAAAACTTAAAGAAAAGGTGGAGGCTAACAAAGATTTAGGATTACTTTCAAAAAAACTTGCCAGGATTATTTTGGATGTCCCAGTTGATTTTGAGAAAACAAAATTTAAATTAAAACATCCTGATTCTGATAGGCTAAATATAATTTTTGAAGAACTTGAATTTAAAAGAATTAAGGAAACTGCCCAAAAAATATTTTTTGGTTCTAATAAAGATTTAGTTGGTTTAAAAAAAACTATAAAATTTGAAAAAAAAGAGGGTTCACAAACAAACATGTTTGAAAACTCGGTGGAAGAAAAAAGTGATGAATTTGAAACTTTAGGTACCCTAAAGCATTATTATCAAACAATAAATACAAGTTTGGGCTTTGATTTATTCTTGAGCAAAATGCTAAAACAAAATATTGTATCATTCGATACAGAGACAACTAGTTTAGATGCTCTAAATGCAGAATTGGTTGGTATTGCATTTTCATGGGAAAAAGGGACTGGTTATTATATACCTTTTTCTGAAAATAGAAGTCAAAGTCAAGCCCTTATCTTAAAACTTAAGCCTTTTTTTGAAAGTGAAAAAATTAAAAAAATAGGTCATAATTTAAAATATGACATCAAAGTTTTATCCAATTATTCTGTGTATGTTCGAGGCCCCCTCTATGATACCATGATTGCTCATTATTTGATAAATCCTGACGGACGACATAATTTAGATTTTTTAGCTGAAAAACACTTAAGATATAAATGTAAGCCAATTTCTGATTTAATTGGCCCTAAAGGTAAGAATCAGAAAAATATGAAAGATGTTTTGGTTGAAGAACAAAAAGAATATGCCGTAGAAGATGCAGATATCACATTACAACTTAAAAATTGTTTCGATGTAATAAATAAAGATATTCAAAATGAAAAACTTTTAAATGATGTTGAATTCCCATTAATAAATGTATTGTCAAAAATGGAGTCTGAGGGGTTTAATTTGGATTCAACATTTTTGGGAAAAATGGAAGTTGATTTAAAAAAGGAGATACGAGAACTTGAAGAAATTATTTTTGAAAATGCTGGTGAGGTTTTCAATCTAGCCTCACCAAAACAGTTAGGTGTAATTTTGTTCGAGAAGTTAAATTTAGTTGATAAACCTAAAAAAACCAGAACAGGTCAATACTCTACATCAGAAGAAGTACTTTCATTGCTTGCTAAAAAACATAAAATAATTGATGACATTTTAAGCTGGAGATCTATAAATAAGTTACAAACCACTTATGTAAAAGCGTTGCCTGAAGAAATAAATGCCAAAACAAAGAGAATTCATACAGTTTTTAATCAGGCTGTTGCTTCTACTGGAAGATTAACTTCGAATAAGCCAAATCTACAAAACATTCCTATTAGAACTAAGAAAGGTCAGCTAATTAGGAAGGCTTTTATTCCTAGAGATAGGAATCATCTTATTATTTGTGCAGACTATTCTCAAATTGAACTAAGAATAATCGCTTCATTAAGTAAAGATTTAAATATGATTAAAGCATTTAATGAAGGTAAAGATATTCACCTATCAACAGCTTCCAAAGTTTATAATATTTCAGAGGATAGAGTTACCCGACAGCAAAGGTCAAACGCTAAAACTGTGAATTTTGGGATAATCTATGGTGTGTCTGCTTTTGGATTAAGTCAACAGACTGATTTAAATAGAATCGAGTCCAAAGAGATGATTGATACATATTATAAAAGCTATCCAAAACTAAAAGAATACATGTCCTCTCAAATTCAGTTTGCACGAGAAAATGGTTTTGTATCGACATTACTCAAAAGGAGAAGATATTTAAAAGATATTAACTCACAAAATGCAATAGTAAGGGGTGCTGCAGAAAGAACCGCCATAAATGCTCCTATACAAGGATCAGCAGCAGATATAATTAAATTAGCTATGATTCGGATCGATAAAAAAATTTATGAGGAGAAGTTACAAAGCCGAATGATCCTTCAGGTACATGATGAACTTGTTTTTGATGTTCCTAAAGAAGAAAAAAATATTTTATCTAATATTGTTAAAATTGAAATGGAAAATGCTTTGGAGCTTGAAGTCCCACTTGTTGTAGACATAGGAATGGGCAATAACTGGCTTGAAGCTCACTGATTTTTTAAACCAAAGAAACCCTAACAAATGATGTAATACTCAGATCTTTATCTGTAGACTTAACATAATCTTCAACTGAAACCTTAGAATCTTTTATGTAAGGCTGTTTTACAAGGGTATTATCCTTAAAAAATCTCTTGAGTTTTCCAACTATAATATTGTCAATTATATTTTCTGGCCTTCCTTCCTTAACTAATTGTTCTTTTATAATTTCAGTTTCTTTCTCAACTATACTCGAGTCAACTGAATTTTCGTTTAGAGCCAATGGGTTCATAGCTGCTACTTGCATTGCAACATTTTTTGATACCTCTTCGGAAAATGTAAGTGAATCTGAAAGTGCAACCATTGCTGCTATTTTATTTCCTGCATGTACATAACCACCAATGTGTTTTCCAGATAATTTTTGGAAGTTTCCAATTTCTATTTTTTCTCCAATTATTCCAGTTTGCTCAATTAATTTATCTGATATGCTTAAATCACCATTTTTTGAATTAAGAAGATCTTCAATAGAATTTACATTTTCTGCAATATTTAAAATTTCATTAGCAAAATTTAAAAAATCGTTATTCTTAGCAACAAAATCCGTTTCGCAATTTAAAGAAATTATAACTCCTTCTGATTTATCTTCATTAATATTTAACAAAACAACACCTTCAGCAGACTCCCTTTCTGCCCTATTTGCAGCAACTTTTTGTCCTTTTTTTCTCAGTATTTCAATAGCCTTTTCATGATTTCCATTCGCTTCAACTAAAGCTTTTTTACAATCCATCATTCCTGCACCAGTTGATTTTCTTAAATCATTGACCTCAGTTGCGGTAATTTTCATGCTTACTAAATTATTTATTTTCTCTTTCCTCTTCGTCTTTATTTTTAGAATCAACGTTTTCGTTTGCTTCACTATTTTCAGACTTGGTTTCAGGAATATCAGATGAATCTTTTGACTCAGAATTGGCCGCAGCATCTTTTTCATTCTGCCTTAACTCGAGGCCCTCTTTGATGGCAGCAACAATAATTGTTAATATTTTTTTAATTGCTTTTGAAGCATCATCATTTGAAGGAATAGGATAATCGATATTCCTGGGGTCAGAATTCGTGTCAACCATTGCAAAAATTGGTATCTTTAGCTTTTCTGATTCTTTAACCGCTATATTTTCGCGCTTCACATCTACTATAAATATTGCTCCAGGTAATCTCGTCATATCTGATATTGAGCCTAAATTTTTTTCGAGCTTGGCTCTATTTCTGTCTACTTGAAGTCTTTCTTTTTTTGAAAGCGTCTCAAATGTACCATCTTTCTTCATTCTATCAATCGAAGCCATTTTTTTTACAGCTTTTCTAATAGTAACAAAATTTGTCAACATACCTCCAGGCCATCTTTCAGTGATAAAAGGCATGTTCACGTCTTTCATTAATTCCGATACAATATCTTTAGCCTGTTTTTTTGTAGCAACAAATAGAATCTTTCTTCCTGTGGATGCAATTTTCTTTAATGCATCACATGCTTCTTGTAGTTTAGCAGATGTCTTATAAAGATTTATTATATGTATGCCATTTTTTTCAGAATATATATAATTTGACATATTTGGGTTCCATTTCCTCGTGAGGTGGCCAAAGTGTACACCTGAATCAATAAGGTCTTTTATCTCAACTTTTTGCATTTTAATTAACGTTTCGAAAATTGGAATTTTTTTCTTGCTTTTTTTCTGCCATATTTTTTGCGTTCAACATTTCTAGAATCTCTTGTAAGTAAACCCTTAGGTTTCAATATTTTTCTGTTTTCTTCATTTATTAGACAAAGAGCTCTTGACAATGCAAGTCTAATCGCTTCTACCTGACCATTGACGCCTCCTCCAACAACATTGATGTTAATATTAAATTGATCTAAATTATTAGTAAGAGTCAGGGGCTGTAAAAGTTTGAACTGTGATACAGCAGTAGGAAAATATTCTTTGAAAGTTTTAGAATTTATATTTATTTCAGCTTTTCCTTTGGTAAGAAATAATCTAGCTATTGACTTTTTTCTTCTTCCTAATGCATGAATTTTTTCCATAATTAAATATTAATTTTGAATTCTTCTGGATTTAAATTTTCAAACTTATGATTTTCTCCGTTAACAACTCTTAGATTTCTAAAAATCGTAGAACCTAATTTGTTTTTCGGTAACATTCCTCTGACAGCTTTTTCAATCAATATTGAAGGATTTTTTGAGAAAATTTGTTCTGCAGTTAAAGATTTTTGACCCCCAGGATAACCGGTATGTCTTATATAAGTTTTTTCTTTCCATTTATTACCAGAAAGTTTAATTTTTTTAGCATTTTTTACAATAACATTATCTCCGCAATCAACATGTGGAGTAAAATAAGGCTTATTTTTACCTCTAATTAAGTAAGCAACTTGTGTAGCAAGTCTTCCCAAAGAAATATTAGAAGCATCAACCAATAGCCATTTTTTTTCAATGTTTGAAGAATTCACAGACTTTGTATACAAAATATTTTTTTTCAAATCAAAATTCTTAATATTAAGTGCGTGCAAATGTAATACATTAATTTTTTATTCCCAATTAGGTAAGAAAAATTAATTATAATTAAAAAGGTAAATCATCTTCGACTTCATTGTCGTCGTCAGATTTTACCTCAAAGCCAGTGGCTTCGTCAGGCGACGGAATTGCATCTTTTCCAAGAAAATCTTCCTTTTCAATTCTCCATCCATGTATTGAATTAAAATATTTAACATCACCTTCAGGGTTCTCCCATTCTCTTCCTCTAAGATTGATACTTATTTTTACGTTTTCTCCAACATTAAAAGAATCCAATAATTCACATCTGTCTTGAACGAATTCTATTAATAAATGTTGAGGATATTGTTCCTGTGTTGTAATGACAACTTCTCTTTTCCTAAAACCATTGTCACCAAATGTTTTAATATCTCCTAAAACTTTAATTTTTCCTGATACTTCCACTTTTATTTATTTTAATTCAAAAATAATAATTCAAATCGAATTTCATAAATTAGAAGCAAATAAGATAATTTTCGTTGGGTTCAAGTAGACTAATTAAAAATTTAATTTTGTTAGGTTCGTTTATCATTGTAATATTTATTATTTGGAATACCTACGTGTTATTTCAATCAATGAAAAACGAAGAAAGAAAAAAAATGGAGCTTTGGGCAAGAGCTCAGAAAGAGCTTGCTCAAAATCCTAACCTGGAAAAAGATTTTGGAATTTTAGCTTTCGATGTACTTCAAAAAATTGGTTCAACGCCAGTCATACAGGTTGACAAAAAAGGAAAAATTGTAGATTATAAAAATATTGATTGGATCCCTAACCTTGACAGGGATTCAATTGTATTGTATTCTAAACTAGAAGGGTTTAAAAATGAAAATAATCCTATTAAAGTAATATATAAAGACATAATAAACCAAACTTTATATTATGGTGACACCCCTCTTTTAAAAAAATTAAAAATTTATCCGATAGCGCTACTACTTATTATCTTTATTTTCGCATTTCTGCTAATTTTTCTATTTCAAACAAATAAATATTCGGAACAAAACAAACTTTGGGTGGGGATGGCAAAAGAAACTGCTCATCAAATCAGTACACCCTTAACTTCATTAATGGGATGGATTGAAATTTTAAAAGAAAAAAAAATAAAAAAAAATTCTATTCTTGAAATCGAGAAAGACATAAAGCGTCTTGAATTGATAGCAGAAAGGTTTTCCAAAATAGGAGCATCTCCAAAGCTAAAAAATGAAAATATAATTGATTTAATTTCAAAGACCCTTGAATATTTAAGAAAAAGGTCTGGAAATAAAGTCATTTGGAAATGGAATCCTCCAAAAAAACCGCTTAGTATACCAATGAATTCAACTTTGATTAGTTGGACTATAGAAAACATTGCAAAAAATGGTATAGACTCAATAAAAGGCGAGGGTGAATTAAAGATTGAGTTAATTAATTTAAAAAATATAGTCAGGATTTTAATTTCTGATAACGGGGTTGGAATACAAGAAAATGCTGTAAATAAAATATTTAATCCAGGATATACAACTAAAAAAAGTGGGTGGGGTCTTGGATTATCTTTAGTTGAAAGAATCATTGTAAACTTTCACAAAGGCAGAGTAACAGTTAAAGAAACAAAAGTTGGCAAGGGAACAACCTTCGAGATTTCACTTAATAAGAAATTGAATCATTAATTTTTTTGGCAATTTTGTCCATCTCTTCATCAGAAAAAGATACTTTAAAATTAAAATTTACATCTTTTTCTGATTTTATAGGAATAAGATGAATATGCGTGTGGTTTATCTCTAGTCCAACAACTGATATGGCAACTCTAGAACAATCAATCGCTCTTTTTATTCCTAAAGCAACAATTCTAGCAAATTTCATTAAGTCTAAAAACTCGGTTTCAGACAAATCAAAAATATAATCATTTTCTTTTTTGGGAATACACAATGTGTGACCCTTAGTATTTGGTCTTATGTCAAGAAAAGCGAGATGCTTATTGTCTTCAAATACTTTAAAACATTTAAGCTCTTTCTTTACTATTTTTGAAAAAATGGTTTGCACAATTATCTGGTGATTTTCAGTATTTCTAATTCAATTTTTCCACTAGGCACTGAGATAATTGCTTTGTCCCCCTTTTTTTTGCCTAAAATACCTTTTCCTATCGGAGAATTAACAGATATTTTACCTTTTGCTAGATCAGCTTCACTTTCAGCTACAAGAGTATATGTCATTGTTGAATTGTTGGACAGGTTTTTAACTTCTACTGTTGATAAAATCAAAACTTTAGAATGATCAATGTCTGATTCATTAACAATTCTAGCGTTGGATAATACTTCTTCTAATTTGGATATTCTTAATTCTAATAGCCCTTGGGATTCCTTTGCTGCGTCGTATTCTGCATTTTCACTTAAGTCTCCTTTGTCTCTAGCATCAGCAATTGCTTGTGAAGCTTTTGGCCTTTCAATGTCCTTTAATTGATTAAGCTCATCCCTTAGTTTTTTCAAACCCTCTTCTGTGTAGTAAGATACTTTACTCATGATTTAAACGTTAAGAATAAAAAACCTTCCATTAACGGAAGGTTCTTTTACAAATATATGAATTTGAGTTATATGGATGCAAGTAGATTTAAAAACATCAAGAAATTTTCCATTTTGATAATCTTTGTTTTTATTTCTTGTAATAAAAATTCTGTGATTAGAAATCCTTTTCTTACTGAATTAGATTTCGAATTTTCAATTAATATAAATCTTCCTCTTTACAACAACCTCAAATTCACTGGAGGAAGTATATTGATAAACAATTTTGGACACAAGGGAATTATTCTATATAACCTAAATAACAATAACTATTTAGCTTGGGAAGCTAGTTGCCCAAACCATAAACCTAACTCTTGCTCAAAGACAGAAATAAGTGGTAGTTTAACCGTATGTGGTTGTGAAAATTACCAATATAGCCTTGCAACTGGTCAATTAATTAATCCTTCACCAAACGATACTAATCAGTATGCCATGATTAATTATGGTGTAAGGGTTTCAGGTAATAATCTTGTCATTTACAATTAAAATCTTGTGCTAATACCTATTAAAAAATTTCTCTCTGCCTGAGGATAATAACCTGCACCTTCTATTGTTTTAATAATTCCTGGTACAGAATAATCATCATCAAAAGTGTAAAAATAACCGTTAGATACATATTTCAATCCAAAAATATTATTGAATAGAATTGTAAGTCTGATATCTTTAAAAAAGGGGAAATTATTAGGTTGAAATACTAGATTAATGTCTGTAGTTGAATAAGCATTTAATTTTGAATTTTTAGAGTCAATATTCCCCATGTATTGTTCTCCAACATATTTGGTTAAAACTGAAATTAAAGTCTTTTCACTTAGTTCATATTGAACAGCTGATGCCGCTATGATATTAGGTGAAAAGGATATGTTAGTATTACCTATGTTATTTAAAATACCATCTCTTTTGAAATAAAAATCTATATTTTTATTTTCACTGAATGATAAATTTGGATTCCAGGATATTTTATTTGAAATATTAAAGCTACTTTCAAATTCTACTCCCAATCTATAACTGTCTCCTACATTTTGTCTAATTGGAGACCCTACCTCGTCTATCTCACCAGTCAAAACAAGTTGGTCTTTGTATCTCATATAATAAAGATTTAATGACCAATTCCTTTTTCTTAACCCTAATTCAAAATTATTCAATTTTTCTGGAAGTGGATTTCCGTTTTCATAGTCTGTTCTGTTTGGCTCTCTGTGGGACTTTGCAAAAGAAAGATATAAATCAGTATTGTCCTTTACTCTATAAGTCATCCCTGCTTTGGGATTGAAAAAAGCGAAGTTGTCACTGACATTTATTGGAACAAGTCCGTTCAAAACCCCATCCACTTTATAATTTATATTTCTTATTTGCAGGTCCAGAAAACCTGTGAGTTTCGGAGAAATTTTACTTGTAAACTTGCTATAAATTGAGAATTCATTTTTTTCTCCCTTGTTTCTGTAAAATTCATGATTCGGATTTACTTGGCTTGAAAATCTTGACCATCTTAGTTTTCCAAAATGATCTCCATCATAGTTGCTTGCCAAAAATCCAAAAGCCATTTTTACAATTTGACTGTTATATTGTAAATTTCCGGTAAGGACATAATAATCATTGTCCAGCCACTTTCTTGTTACGTTATCCGCTCCTGAAATAACTTGGTTTTCAAAAGATATACTGTCTAACCCCAGATTGGAAAAGGAAGTCATTCCAGAGAAGGCATAATTTTCATCATACCATTTGTCGTTAAATTCTTCGTAATAGCCTCTTCCATAAGTATAATTTAGACCCAAAGAAGATGATAATTTATTGTTATAAATTTGATTCCAGTGAAATTGTAAATGATCTTGCTTATAATTATCAACTTGATTATAATAAAAGTCTTGAAAATCACCATTTTCGTCATAAATTTCTCCAGCGGGATTGTACCGTCTGTTTTTGTTAAGTATTTCAGAGTCTACTCCGTACCATGACTGATAAGTTATTTCATGTCCACCGAAAAGTAATGCTTTAAATAATGTGTTTTTATTTGAAAAAGAGGTTTGTAAAAAATAGGATGTTAAATCTGAGGATGCTCTTTCTATATATCCATCAGAAACTATCTTAGAAAATCTGCCAGAAATTTGAAAATTGTCATTTATTCCACCAGTTGAAAACCTTAATGTATTTTTTAAAGTTGAAAAACTACCCAAACTAGTTGAAATTTCTATAAATTTTTCTTTTGAAATTCCATCAGTAAGAATATTTAAACTTGCACCAAACGCAGCGGAACCATTTGTCGAAGTCCCCACTCCCCTTTGTAATTGAATATTTTCAACTGAAGAACTAAAATCTGGCAAATTAACCCAAAAAGTTCCTTGAGATTCACTGTCATTATAAGGAATTCCGTTTATTGTCACGTTCACTCTAGTGGCGTCACTACCTCTAACCCTAATTCCTGTATAACCGATACCCGCCCCTGCGTCTGAATATGTTACTACAGATGGTAAAAAATTCAGTAAAATAGGTAGATCTTGTCCTAGATTTCTTGGTTCCAAGTTGCTTTTATCAATATTTGAGAAACTAAATGGTTGTTCTTTTAAGGCTCTTATAGCAGTAACGTTAATTTCCTCAAGAGAGATAAGCTGAAAATTTAAAGAATCTTTTTCTTTTTCCTGAGAATAAAATCTACAGAATAGAGGAATGATGGAGAATAATATTAAAAGCGTATTTTTCATTTTAAATTAATAATTAGGGGAAACTAAAAATACGCTGCATTCCTTGGCAGCATTACCTGCCCAGGTTCTATGGGTATAATCTCAGCTTTTTAAAGCACCCCCTTATATTGCATTAAAATTAGAAAAATAAAATATAATTAGCCTAATATTTTATCTAAAATTAAAATAGCTTTTTTTAGTCTTTGATCTTTATCACCACTTAAAACGGAATATTGAATTTTATTAATATTTAATTGATTTTTAAAATAATTAAACATTTCTTCTCTATTATATGGACTATCTCTTAGATCATCTTTTACCCAAGGAACGTCAACATTGGTTAAAAAATAATAATCATATCTTACTGATTTTAAAATGTTTTTTATTTCTGGTGAACAATATCCACTAAAATGTGTTTCAGACCATACTTTGGTGACCAAAATATTTGTATCACAAAAAATAAATTTTTTAGATTTTGATATTATTTTATTTTCCATTTTTATTTGACCTAAAGCGATATTCATCAAATCATCTAGACTACATTTTCCCCTATATAAATCCCATTTTTTTTGTAAATATTCTCTAGCATACTCTGGCACCCACATTGTGTCGTAGTGTTTAGCTAAGTCATGAGCAAGAGTAGTTTTACCAGTACTTTCTGGTCCATAGATCACAATTCTTTTACAATAAGTTTTTTTTTGTTTAATTCTTTCAACCATGTGATAAATCCTAGAATTGCAATAAAAGTAAAAATTAAGTATTGAATTGAAGTAAAAAAAAGACCTTTATAGATATAAAGAGGAACTGATATTATGTCTCCAATAATCCACAATATCCAGTGCTCGATTTTTCTTCTAGCCATAAACCACATTGCGGAACAAAAAATAGCAGTCGTTAGAGTATCAATTGATGATACATAACTTTCCTTCCAATTCGAAATATTGTAAATAGACATTACAATAATGAAACCAAGTATGAATATAATTATACCAAATATAGATTCATTTAAATTAAGCCTTGAAATCTTATTTTTAATAATTCCTTTATCTTTTCTACTCCAAAAAAACCACCCATATATACTCATCAAAAAAAAATATGCATTGATAATTAAATCTCCTAAAAGTTGATTTTTGAAGAGAATCCATACATAAATTAAAGTTGATATTATACCTGTAGGATAAACTAAAATTTTATTTTTTTTTGCATACCATACACTTAAAACACCAAGAACTGCAGCAAAAAGTTCAAGCCCAACATAGAAATTCATTTTCTCTAAGAATTGGCTCATGATTTAATATCTATCAAACGGAACGTATTTGCTTCTATCTGATTTGAAAATTTTCAAATTAATCATGCCAGCATCTATTTCTTCAAAACTTTCTTGAATAGATTTAGTTAAAAAATACATAAGTGAAGTATATTCTCCATAAATTTCTGTGCTAAGTGGATTTTCTTTAAATGTAAATCCAGATTCTCTAATACATAAGATGAATTTTTTTATTTTATCCTTATATTTTTCTTCAAATGGTGCTAATGTAATTTCAACTGAAATTTTCATATGTGTGCTAATGTTAATTCATAATTATTAAAATTAATGAAATGTAAATTAACTTTAATCTTTTTATTTTTTAAATAAACATTGGCAAAACCAACGTTAGATTCGTGATTGAACTTTTTGATTTCAATGTCATTTTTTAGTGACAATCCTTTTGTTAACATGCATTTAAAAATTGCTTCTTTGGAAGTCCACAACCTTGTCAAAACTTTTATATCATTTGAATGTGTTGCGAAATTTTCTTTTTGATTTACAAATTTGGATTTGATTTCAATAATTTTTGAACGATAAGACTCAATATCGACACCATTCATTACATTTCCAAAACTTAAAATTGCAAATTTATTTGTATGTGAAATTGAATAAAAACTATTTTTATTTTTAAATATTGAAATATTAAAAACTCCATTTAAATCAATAATTGAAAATATTTCCATTAACCTTCGAGACGCCAAATACTGTTTTTTTTTAATTAATGTTTTACGAGTCTGAAAAACTTTTTTTTGTTCACTAGATAGTGAAACTAACTTTTTTAGATCGAATAAAGATTCATCTATTTTCCATATATGGATTTGAATTTTATCATTTAATAACAGAGATTTTAATAATGGCATTTGAAAATAAAAATAAAGTAAGTAGCTTTGCAATAAATTTAAAAATATTATGAATAACAAGTTAAAAACTCTGCAATTTAAAGTTAAAGATATTGGTTTAGCTAAATGGGGAAGAAAAGAAATTAATCTTGCTGAGGCAGAAATGCCTGGGTTAATGCAAATTAGAGAAGAGTTTTCAAAAGAAAAACCATTAAAGGGAGCTAGAATAGCAGGTTGTTTGCATATGACAATTCAAACAGCAGTTTTAATTGAAACACTTGTAGACCTCGGAGCAGATGTAACTTGGAGTTCATGTAATATTTTTTCAACTCAAGACCACGCCGCTGCTGCGATAGCAGCCGCTGGAATTCCAGTATATGCATGGAAGGGTATGACCGAAGAAGAGTTTGAATGGTGTATAGAGCAGACATTATTTTTTGGTAGCGAAAAAAAACCTCTTAATATGATTTTAGACGACGGTGGTGACTTAACTAACCTAGTCCTTGATAAATATCCCGAGCTAGTGAGAAACATTAAGGGACTTTCAGAAGAAACTACGACAGGTGTCTTGAGATTATATGAGAGAATGAAAAATGGAACACTACCATTACCTGCTATTAATGTAAATGATTCGGTAACAAAATCAAAATTTGATAATAAATATGGGTGTAAGGAAAGTGCTGTTGACGCTGTAAGAAGATCTACAGATATAATGCTTGCTGGAAAAAGAGTTTTGGTCGCTGGATATGGAGATGTTGGAAAAGGAACCGTAGCATCTTTTTCTGGAGCCGGTGCGATAGTAACAGTATCTGAGATAGATCCAATTTGTGCTCTTCAGGCTGCTATGGATGGATATGAGGTTAAAAAAATTGATTCGGTGATTGAAAAAATGGATATTATAGTTACTGCAACGGGTAACAAGGATATAATTACTGGGGAGCACTTCAAAAAAATGAAGGATAAAACAATTGTATGTAATATTGGCCATTTTGATAATGAGATCGATATTTCATGGCTTGAAGAAAATTTTTCTCATCAAAAAACTGAAATAAAACCACAAGTTGATCTTTATAAAATTAATAATGGTGTAGAAATCATTGTGTTAGCAGAAGGTAGACTGGTTAATTTAGGATGTGCTACAGGGCATCCTAGCTTTGTAATGAGTAACTCATTTACCAACCAAGTATTGGCTCAAATAGAGCTTTGGAAAAATCATGCGAATTACGAGAATGATGTTTATACTCTACCTAAACATCTTGATGAAAAGGTTGCTAAACTTCACCTTAAACATCTTGGAGTCGAGCTGGAAGATTTATCCGAAGACCAAGCAAAATATATAGGAGTTAAAAAATCAGGTCCTTACAAGCCCGATTATTATAGGTATTAAAAACAATAAAGTATAAAACGTTCAAGCTTGAATTGAAACGTAAGACTTGTTATTTTTCTTTTTGGTGAATTTTACTAACCCATCAACTTTTGCGTGCAAAGTGTGGTCTTTACCAATATATACATTTGTCCCGGGATTGTGAACAGTACCCCTTTGTCTTACGATTATGTTACCAGCCTTGGCAAATTGACCACCAAAAATTTTCACTCCTAATCGTTTAGATTCTGATTCTCTTCCGTTTTTAGAGCTTCCAACTCCTTTCTTATGTGCCATAAATTTTAATTTAAAGAACTAATTTTTTTAATTAAATCGTCTTTTTTCATTGACGAATAACCACTTATTTTTTTGTCTTTAGCAATATCTTTAAGCTCACTTAGGGTTTTTGCTTTAAGATTAGGTTTATTTTCACTAAGATTGGCTTTTACTTTTTTTGGTTTGCTCTCAGTGGATATTTTAGTTTTTTCCTTTGTTTTTTTTACAAGACCACTGGTTTGTGAAATAGACTCAATTATAATTTCAGATAAGTGTTGCTTATGTCCATTTTTTACGCTGTACCCTTTTCTTCTTTTCTTTTTAAAAACAATAACTTTTTCTCCTTTTAAATGTTTGGTTATTTTAGCATCAACAGTATAATTACTCACTGTTGGTGTTCCCAAGCTAAAATCTTTTCCGTTATCAACTAACAAAACATTGTTGAAAGAGATTTTTGAACCCTCTTTTTCATCGAGTTTGTTAACCATTAACTTTTGATTCTTTTCAACTTTAAATTGTTGTCCCGAAATTTCTACTATAGCAAACATTTATTTTCTTTGGTTTGCAAATTTACTTATTTTAGTTAAAGTCTCAATAATAATCCTAAAAACTTTCAGTTATAGTATTTATAAATAATTTATAATTTGACAATTTTAATATTTAATCTATTAATTTTGTGTTATGAGTTATTCATTAGGTATTGCTCTAGGGTATACAGCAGCGACTATTTTACTAAAGAGGAATGAAATTATTTAATTTATGGAAGTGAAAACTAGATATTTAATTTTCGTATGCTTTCTAATTATAAGTTGTAATCCTGAATACATACCTCCTGAAAATATTAATTCAAATAATAATAACATTATTTCTCCAACGAGAGATCCTGACGGAAGAGTTGGGGAGCTTGAAGCAACATTTTTGTCTTCCAAAAATAAATTTACATTTTCTGAAAGTTCAATAAGTTCTAATACATTTAGTGTATCATATGTTTCCACAGCTCAAAATTTTGATATTTTTAAATGGATTTTTGAGGGCGGTTATACTAGTACTGGGTCAAGCACTACATCAAGTGGTACAACAATTGTAGAAGGAAACATTAATGATCCAAATACTTCAAGTCAAGTAGGCGTTTTGGTTGAATATCGTGATGGGTTTGGCAGATACGATGTTACCCACGCAGTAGCTAACTCAGCTAGTTTCGACATAAATACTAAATCAGATTATGTAACATACGAATATTTGGATGACCTTGAAGTCCAAAATTCATCCAATCCTAACGGATGGATAAATAATTCTGGCCTATGGTACAGCCCATCGGACATGTCAACTGCAACTTTTTCAGTATGTGAAAATTCAATTGTTGGATTTTATGACAATGATGATTTTACACTTAGCGACCCAATTGATATATCAAAAGAATTCTCAAATTTTGGGACCACTAAAAAAAATTTAGTTTTTGAATTTAAAATTGATTTCATTGTATTACCTACTTTATCAAATAACTTAAAAAGAATATCCTTGGGATATACCCCAAATTTATCTTCAACGACAAGTATTTCTATAGAGGCTGGTGAGTTATGGTCTAATTCTTCCAATGAATCAACTGAATTTAGACAAGTTATTATTCCACTTCCTCTAATTTCTAATTTTAATTTAAGTTTTACAAAGTATCCTTCTATGATTAATTCTAATGGAAGACAGGCTTATCCATTTAATGTTTGTTTAAGAAATATAAAAATTGTTCCCTCTGAATAAAGTTTATTTCAACTTTTTGTAGTTTGAGTTTGTTGATTTAAATTCAGGAACGATATTTTTAATTGACGAAACTAAAGAATTTGTGTTTTTAGTATTTGATGCATCTGTAATTAATTGCAATATCATTGATTTTATTTTAGTATTAATTTTTTGCTTTTCGGCTATAAAAATTAATTTGTTATGAGACTTTTTTAAATTTTCTTGGTTGGTGAGTAATTCTTCATAAAGTTTTTCTCCTTCATTTAAACCGGTAAATTTTATTTCAATATCTTGATTTTCAATTAGGCCCGATAATCTAATCATATTTATTGCTAAATCAATTATTTTAACTGGCTTTCCCATGTCAAAGACGTATATTTCACCATGATTACCTGTTGCACCAGCCTCAAGAACTAATTGACATGCTTCTGTAATGGTCATAAAAAATCGGGTTACCTTTGGATCGGTCACAGTTATAGGTCCTCCTTTTGCAATCTGACTTTGAAAAATAGGAACAACAGATCCATTTGATCCTAAGACATTTCCAAACCTTGTTGTTATTATTTTTGTTTTATTTTCTGATGATAATGAGGATACGTACATTTCTGCGATTCTTTTAGTAGCTCCCATAATATTAGAAGGGTTTACAGCCTTATCGGTGGACACAAATACAAAAGTAGAAACATCTTTCTGCATTGCGGTATCTATAACATTTTTAGTCCCCAATATATTATTTAATATTGTGGGTTGTGGCATGTTTTCTGTCATATAAACGTGCTTATATGCCGCTGCGTGGAATACTACATCAACTTTGAACTTAGAAAAACAAAATTCAACAGAATTTAAATCCGTTACACTTTTCAATAAATAATGGAAATTTGTTTTGGATTTTTTACTTTCAAGCTCTTTTTTGATGTTGAAAAGAGAATTTTCATTATTATCAAATAGGATTATTTCTTTTGGACTAAAATTTAGAAGTTGTCTTACAATTTCACTCCCAATTGATCCGGCAGCACCCGTGACTAAAACAGTTTTTCTAAAATAGAGCTTTTTATTTTTATCTAAATCAATATAAATTTGGTCTCTTTTTAATAAATCTTCAATTTTAAAAGGTGTTAAATTATTAATTGACCCCTTATTAATGGCGAGATTATCAATTGATGGAACCTTGAAAATTTTTACTTTTTTACTTTTAAAAAAATTAAATAAAGCATTTTTATTTTTTTGACTAAGCTTATTTGTGGTTATAATTATTTGATCAACTCCTACACCTTTATCGTTAATGTTTTGTAGTTTATTATTTAAACTTTGTACTCTTAATCCCTCAATTGTTCTACCAATTTTAGTTGTATCATCGTCCAAAAAACCAACAACCTTAATTGAATTACTATCATCAAGGGCTCTTTTAACCCTAAGCCCATTTGTTCCTGCTCCATAAAGTAAAGTACTCAAGAGCATATCATCTTTAGTGGTTTTGTTGTATAAGATTTTGATGATAAGTCTGTAAAAAACCAGTAGAGACAAACTAAAATAAAAGAGTAGTAACAAATAATTGTAATGTGCTCGAGTGTTTGCCCCTATATAATAAGAGTAAATAGCAACTGATAATATTAATCCTAGGCTTAATTTACTTATATCTATGAAAGTTGTGAATCTTAAAAACATGCTATAACCTCTAAATAAAGTGATACAAACAAGGGAAAAAAATAAAAAAATAAGTTTGTCCTTATCGCTACTTATTACTATGATAGATCCATTCAGAAAACGAAGTAATTCCATCGCAATGATTAAACATATCGTATCCATTACGAAGGCGTATTTTTTTGAATAATGCTTTTTGAAAATTTTTTGGAACATTACTTTATTGAAAAGATTTTAGTTAGTTTAATTTTTATTCTTTTTTTGTCTTTTTCATCAATATTACTCCCTGAGGGTAGACAGATTCCATTTTCAAATAATAAATTTGATACTCCACTCCCATAAAACTGATTATTTTTGAATATTGGTTGCATATGCATAGGCTTCCATAAACGTCTAGTTTCAATTTGTTCCTCCTCAAATTCAGAAATTATTTTATTAACTGAAATACCGCATTTTTTTTCATCTATAATTAAGCATGTTAGCCATCTATTTGAAAAATAACCTTTAGGTTCGTTTAAAAAAGTAATCCCTTTTATATCCTTCAGAAGTTCATAATAAAATTTATAGTTTTTTCTCCTTTTAATAACTCTGTCATTTAAAACTTTTAGCTGGGCAACTCCTATGGATGCTAAAATATTTGAAAGCTTATAATTATAACCTATTTTTTTATGTTCATAAAAAGGTTTATTTTCTTTAGCTTGTGTGGATAAAAAGTTTGCTTCACTAATATCGGTTGGGTTATCTGAAACCAATGCTCCTCCACCTGATGTAGTTATGATTTTATTCCCATTAAAACTTAAAATACTAAGTCTTCCAAACGAGCCACAAGGCTTATTATTTAATTTTGAACCCAATGCCTCTGCAGCATCTTCAATGACCGCAACTTTATACTCATTTGCTATAGAAAGTATCTCATCCATTTTTGCAGGCATTCCATAAAGATGAACGACGATAATAGCTTTAGGAGTTATTTTTCTTTTTTTACAGTCTTCTAACGCATCTCTTAAAGAATTCGGACACATGTTCCAGGTGTCATTTTCCGAATCAATAAAGATAAGATTTGCTTTTTCATATATCGCAGGATTACAGCTTCCAATAAATGTTAAAGACTGGCATAAGACTGTATCTCCTTCAGATATTCCTAATACTCGAATTGCTAGATGGATTGCTGCGGTCCCTGATTGAACAACACAGGCTTCTTTTCTTTCACAAAATTTTGCAATATCTTTCTCAAATTTATCTACGAAAGGGCCAGTAGTAGAAATCCAATTAGTAGAAAATGCTTTTAAAACATTATTAGCTTCTTCTTGACCAATATGGGGTGGAGATAAGAAGATTCTATTTTTTTTCATTCCCAATAATTTTAACAGGTGACCCCAAAGCTTTTGAATTGTTAGGGATATCTTTATTTACTAAAGAGCCTGCACCAATGATAACATTTTCACCCACATTTACATTTGGCAGTATGGTAGTGCCAGCTCCAACCAAAGTAGATTTCCCAATAGAAACTCCTCCACATATGGTAACTCCAGGCGCAATATGTACGAAATCATTAATTTTACAGTCGTGGTCTATTGAGGAGTTTGTATTTATTATACAATGTTTCCCGATTTTTGTTCCTACATTAATAGTAGATGACGTTATAATCTGTGAGCCCTCTCCTATTAACACTTCTTTATTAACCATTGTATCAGGATCAATTATTGTGCCGATTGGATGTCGGATTGTTTCACTAATTTTTTCTCTGATATTGTTATCACCAATTGCAATTACTAATTTACAATCGGAACCAATTTGAGTATCATAATGGCCTAAAAAAGGGATTTTTTTAATTTTTTTTAGTGTATTATTTGTATCAAATATTCCTGCAATTTGTATTCCCATCTTTTCAAGAATAGAAATTACAACTCTAGAATGTGTCCCCCCTCCGTAAATTAAATACTCAGTTTTCTCCATTAAATTTTTCCATTGTGATATTTTTATCAGAATTTATACCCTTAGCTGTAAAAACATTTTTAAATGTTAAGATTAATATTTTTAAATCTAAAAAAAAAGTTTGATTTTCAACATAATATAAATCAAGTTTAAATTTTTCCTTCCAACAAATTAAATTGCGTCCATTGACTTGAGCATATCCAGATATGCCTGGAACAACATTATGCCTTTTCATCTGTTCAGGACTATATAACGGAAGATATTCTAAAAGTAATGGTCTTGGCCCAATAAAACTCATTTCTCCCTTTAAGATATTAAAAAGTTGAGGTAACTCATCAATTGATAATGTTCTAAGAATTTTCCCAATCAGTGTCAGTCTAATGTTGTCTGAAAGTAAATTACCTTTGTTGTCAAATACAGTTTTCATAGTTTTGAATTTATATAAGCTAAAAACTTTTCCTTTAAAACCAGGTCTTTTTTGTATAAAAAAAGGACTTTCATTTAAATCAGCGAGTAAAATGATTAAAACAAATAGTATAAACGGTGAGATTAATATCAATATCAAAAAAGAAAAAGAAAAGTCAAAAAAAGATTTGAATGAAACGTATTTGAACATTTACTATTAAAATTCATTTCAAATTTAGAAAATAATATGGTGAAATAAGTAGATGTGTTTTTATATTTAAAAATACTTTATAACAATAAATGAAGGTGAAAACTATTGGAATAACTGGAGCATCAGGAATAATTGGATCAAAAATATGTCAAAATCTACTTGAAAATGGATTCATAATTCATGTACTAACCCGTAATCCTGAAAATTTTAAAAAAAACCCTAATATTAAAACTCATAAAATCGATTTGTTAAATCCAGATAAAGAGAAAGTGTCAAATTTTACAAAAAGGATAAAATTTCTTTTTCACCTGGCATCTGAGTTAGATGACGAATCAAAGATGATGAAAACCAATTATTATGGTACAAAGGTCCTTGTCGATAGCATAAAAAACAAAAATATACCTTTTATTTATTTTTCGAGTATTGGTGTATTTGATTTTTCTAAATCGAATCAGATTAACGAGAATAGTCATAAAAAACAATTTAATCTTTACGAAAAAACAAAGTTTTTAAGTGAGGAATATATTTTAAAATCTTATCAAAAAAATAATTTAAAATTCATTATTCTAAGGCCTTCCATAATTTTGGATCTAAATATGAAATCGAAAATAATTGACTATCTAATAACTCTCAGTAGAATTGGAATTAAAATAAATTTTTCTAAAAAAATCATAGCTAATTTTATTTTACTAGATGACGTTGTAAAAACAATTTTGGAAATATTTGAAAAAGAAAAAGCTTTATGTCAATCATTTAATATTTCCTCAAATATATTATTAGAAGATTTTTTGATGACTATCAATAAGATCTTAGATAAAAAAATATTTATAAGTTTACCTTTTAATCTTTTTATTAATATTATTGGTTTGAGCTTATTTTTCAAACCAAAAAATAAAAAAATAAAAAAATTTTTCACAAATACATGCAAAGTTTCATGTCAAAAAATTGAGGGTTTGTTAGCAGGGAAAATGCAGTTGGACTATTTTAACTTTCTAGATGATTATATTAAAAGTAGAAAATGAAAAAAATCTGTTTCATCGTTTCAAGTCCTTTAACTGCGCATTCTTTTTTGAGAGGCCCTATTAATAAACTTTCCAAAGATTATGAAGTTTATTTAATTTTAAATGAAAAAAACAAGTATAAAAAATTAATTAAAAATCTTAATGTTAAAAAAGTATTTCATTTTGAAATTTTAAGAAAAATAAGTGTTTTTAAAGATATAAGGTGCTTGATTAAAATGATTTACTTTTTAAAAAAAAATAAATTTGATGCCATTCACTCTATATCACCAAAAGCTGGTCTGATCGGAATGTTATCTGGTCGATTTGCTCTTATACCAAAAAGAATTCATACGTTTACAGGTCAGGTTTGGGCAACTAAAAAAGGTTTTTATCGATTTATTTTAAAGTCGATTGATCGTATTATTGATAGTTCAGCTACACATATATTAGTTGATGGAAAATCTCAACTCAAATTTTTATTTGAAAATAACATAGCTATAAATAAAGGGAAAATATTAGGGAAAGGGTCTATAGCCGGAATTTCAACAAAACGTTTTAATCCATCAATTATCGAACGAAAAAAACAAAGAAAAAAATTAAAAATTCCAAATGAGGAATGGGTATTTATGTTTCTTGGGAGATTGAATAAAGATAAAGGTGTATTTGATTTAATTAGGGCTTTTTCTCTAATTGATCAAAATATAAACAATTGCTCGCTTTATTTAGTTGGTGATGATGAGGAGAAAATTAAAGAAAAATTTAATTCTTATTCCAATAAGATATTTTTTATTGAGCACGAAAAGTTTCCAGAAAAATTAATGCAGGCTTGTGATACTTTCTGTTTACCCAGTTACAGAGAGGGATTTGGAATTTCAGTAATTGAAGCATCTTCTCTTAAAATACCCATAATTTGTAGCAACATATACGGACTAAATGAAACTGTTATTGATGGTTTGACTGGTATGAAACATCAAGTTGGAAATATTATTAAAATAAAGAATAAAATGGAGTATGCTTTATTGAATCCCTCAATAATGAAAAAAATGGGAGATAATGGAAGAAAATATGTTGAAAAAAATTTTAATGAAGCTTCTTTATTAAATGCATGGAAGGATTTTTATCATAAAAACTTAGATTCATAATCGGTAAATTTTTTCGTGTGGTTCAAAAACTGCTTTTATATCGTAAACAAACCCAACTTTTGACAAAAGAGTTAACGGTTTAATTTTTGAAAATAAGGAATGTGCTACTGCCAAAACTAATACATCAAATTTTTGCTCTTCAGGTAAATTTGATGTAAACTCAAATTCTATATTAAGGTCCTCACCCTTGAAGTATGGGTCATAAATTAAAATGTTTTTGCATGTTTTTTTTAATCCCAGTGCTAAAGATAATGCCTTAGAATTTCGAATATCGGATGTGTTTTCTTTGAATGTTATACCTAAAAATAAAACTTTTGCTTTAGAGGTTTTAATTTTATGAAAAGATAATTTTTGTATTAAGTCTTTAAGAACGAAATTTGGTATTTCTTCATTTATTTTTCTTGCAGAAAATAATATTTCAGGTTTATACCCCATAGATATTGATTTATGGGCTAGGTAATATGGATCAATTCCTATGCAGTGTCCCCCAACTAGACCGGGCCTAAAATTTAAAAAATTCCATTTAGTACTAGCTGCGTTGAGGACTTCATGTATATCAATTTTGAAAGATTTAAACATCATTGCTAATTCATTTACAAGTGCAATATTGACATCTCTCTGAACATTCTCAATAACTTTAGCCGCTTCGGCTACTTTTATAGAGGGAGCTTTATAAACTTCTGCACTAAGTACAGACTGATAAAGGGTATAAAGTGTCTCCAGGGCGTCTTTATTGGAGGCTGAAACAATCTTAGGAATGGTTTTAAAGGTATTATGTGGATCTCCCACATTGATTCTCTCTGGGCTATAACCCAAAGAAAAATCTATATCAACCTTTAAAGAAGAAACTTCTAAAAGTGGTAAACAAATCTCTTCTGTAGCACCAGGGTAAACGGTAGATTCATAGACCACGATATCCCCTATTTTTAAGAGTTGAGCAATAATAGTAGAGGCGCTTTCTAGGTAGCTAAAATCGGGTAAATTATCTTCTTTTAAAGGGGTGGGAACAGTGACAATATAAATAGAACAATGTTTTAAAGCTTGGGGTTGATCAAAGAAATGAATCGAAACAGCTTGGATTTCTTCTGTAGGAATTTCTTTTGTATTATCTACCCCCTTTTGCAAAGAGGCCACCCTTTCTTTATTCGTGTCATAGCCCAACACAGTGTGTTTTTCTGCTAAGGCAAGTGCTAACGGGAGTCCAACATAGCCTAGTCCAATAATTCCTATTGATGGTTTCATTCGCTTAAAATTTGACTTTTACGCCCTTGATTAAATCCTCTAAGATAGTGTATAAGAAAGTTGATATTTAAGTGCTTTAAGCTTAACATTAGGGCGTTTAATAGGAGGCCAAAAAGCAAAACAATAAAGTCAAGACCTAGCCAATTGTAATTTCCGTTCTTTTTAAAAAGCTTCCACACCTCAACCAAATCATTTTGTGTCCTTCTCAATAGAGACTGTCTATTTCCAGCTGAGTGATAATGATATAATTTAGCTTGAGGAACGATAAACATTCGTTTAGGGAAAGCACGCTCAATTCGAATAGAAAACTCTTTATCCTCATATGCGTGAAACTTGTTTTTTGTATCAAAAGTGACAGTGTCGAAGACTTCTTTTTTCCAGGTTGATAGGCCTCCACTCAAAGTATCTACACTTTGCGGTTGAATTGTTCCTTCTTTTAGTGATCGAATAACGCTTTGACGATTGTCTTTATACAATCCAAAATGGGTAAAACGAAAAATGAGTCGTTTTAACAATCCTTCTTTAGGTGCGTTTAAGATGACACCATTCAGCCCTATCATTTCTGGGTGGGCGATAATGGACTCTTCAATTGCTGCTAGATAGTTGGGCTCGTGCACTATATCGTCGTCAAAAAAAGAAATATAATCGCATTGATTGTATTGTATCGAAGTGGCTTTCGCTTGTACTAATCCATTGATACTTTCGTCGTGAATGTAATCCAATCTAATGTTCTCTTTTTTTGCTTGGGGCGCTAATTGCTCTTTGATGACATTATCTTGACTGCTTTGATCGATGATAATGACTTGTTCTGGCAGACGGCTTTGGGCAAGAATAGCATCAAAGACAGTCGCCAGTTCTATGGGCCTATTTTTTGTGGGTATAACAAAGGAGAAAGTCATACAGTCTTGTTTATTTTTAAGGCTTCATCATAATTTAGTGGACTAAAAAATCTTGAAGCGTATTCAATCAATTTGTGCTGTCTTTTAATTAACTCTTTTTGAGGAATTTGCTTGAGCAACTCAATATCTTCAATCGATGTTAAATTCACCTTTTCTTTCTGAATATCGTATAATGGATCTATTGAAATTTCATTTGGTCTTTCATAATAAAGCGGTATTAATCCATATTGTATCGCTTTAATAATGGTTGTTGATCCACGATAAATAGCAAAATGAGCCCTGGTTAAATCTTCTTCAAAAGAAAGACTAGATAGTTCAATATTCTTTGGAAGGGGAACTAACTCTGGTACTGCTTTTAATACGTCTTCTACTCTGGTTATAGGATGAAAACGTATGACAAAATGTGCGCTAGGGTTTTCTTTTGCAAGTTGCACCACGAATCTTGCTAAGGGAATACATTCAATTAAATCTCCTTCAGAAAGCATTAAAAACACTTTTCTTTCTTTTGCTTCTACCGCTAATTGTTCTTGTTTACAATCGATTGTTCTATTTGATCCAAAACACAACAGATACTTTGAGGGTAAATAATTAATTGCTTCAAATTGTTGCTTGCCGTGTTCTCCAGAACATAAAATATAATTGGGTTCAAAGTTTGAAGTTAACTTTCTTCTAATGGCATGCTGCTTTCTAAAAACGATAGCATGCTGATAGCCCACACATACTATTGTTGGGTCAATTTCTCTTGCCATGGCAAAAATTAATCTTTCCCAAGGGTGACCTTCATATGTAGTGAAGATACGTTTAATGCCATTTTGTTTGATGTAATGTCGCACCAAAAAAGCAATTCGATAATTGATGTGTGTAGCAGAGGAAAAAGAAGCAATTACTGCCTGAAATTTTATTCTTTTCTCAAAACTAGAAGTCGTTTTTGACTGCAATAATTTAATTGCTTCATGCAACATTAAACCCCTAATTTTTATTTCTTGAATAAGTGGTAAATACCTTGGTAATGCCCTAGAAACAGTGACCCTTTTTTTCCATATAGCTTGAATTTTACTTGAGCTTTGTCCAGTAAAATTAATGTAGAGTTGCAAGCTAGATTTATTTGTATTGGCGATTTTCTGAGGTAAATCAAAAAAGTAAAAATCTCTTTTATGATTAATAAAAGAATCGTTTAAAAAGTGAGAGATAAAAACATCTTCAAAAACTCTTTTATCTTTAATTAGTTTGTCGCCCAAGAAATAATATCTGTAAATCGAATGAAAAAGTTTATAACTCCCAATAATGATATTCCAAAAAAGTAATTTTATAAGATGGATAAAAAAACTTACACCATTCTTGTTAAAAACAGCGCTATAAACATTTAAAAAAATGGGGTGTTCTCTAATCACATGCAGAAATGCATTAGCATTCCTTTCAAATGAGTTGGCATTGTTTTGAAGTAATGCATCACAGGCATCACACAATTGGTCGTATTGTGTTTCTGTGATATTTTTCATTCTAGCTTAATTTAAAATTAAGTACTTGTTCAAGGAGATCTTGTTGTTCTAAATCTTTATTTACATAATTCCAAACATCATCCACCTCGCTTGGCTGGTTGATACTGGGTTGACTTGATTCAAAAGGGATAGAAGACATTGGATACCCTTTTTCGATTATACGCATTTGTTCAATGGATTCCATTTGCTCAATGGGGGTTGCCTCCATCTGGGTCAACTTCATTAAAAAATCTTTTTTGTAAGCGATTACTCCTAAGATTTTTTTAATATACTGTTGTTGGGCCTCAAAGTTATTGAAGCTAGGACTTTTTCTAAAACAGTAAAGAATTTTACCCTGGTAAAGGGCTGCTTTAACAAAGGAATGACGCATCAATTCTTCTTCTTGTTCTATGGGTCCAGTTGCATTCCATGCTACCGATTCATTATCCTTGCGGATGGCTTCAATCATAGCATCTATATGTCTAGGCAACAATAAAGGTTCATCGCCTTGCACTAAAATAACTTCAGAACAGTCAATATTTTTTACTGCTTCAGCTACTCTAGTTGTCCCATTTTTATGTTGATCGCTCGTCATGATTACCTTTGCTCCAAAAGCTTCTAAAGTTTGCTTAATCTCTTGATCACATGTAGCGATATAAACTTCTTCTACATTTTGAGCAAGTAGAACGCGTCTTCTTACATGTTCGAGCATGGGTAAACCTTTTAAATCAAGAAGAATCTTGTTTGGGAAACGTTGAGAATTTAATCTAGCGGGGATGACAACTACTTCTTTCATAGAATTATTGTGGTAAGACGCCGCAATCAACATTTATGCATTGTCCAGTGATAGCACTAGCCTTTTCTGAGGCGAGAAAAACACACATTTGCCCTACTTCTAATGCAGTGGGCATACGCAATAGTGCTGCGTTTGATTTTGTAAAATTAGAGATAAATCCCGCAGGGTCCCCTTTTCCAGGAGCATGATCCATGTTTAAGGCTTCATTAAGTCCTTCTGTGGCAATCAATACAGGACAAACAGCATTAACTCGAATATTTTTGGGTCCAAGTTCTTTAGCTAATGATTGCGTTAGACCATTCATCCCAAATTTAGAGGCAACATAGGCAGAGTTATTACTTGATCCTCTTTTTCCAGCTAGACTAGATACATTGATGATAGCTGCATCTGAATGCATCACTCTAGCAGCAGCTTTGCAGCCCCAAAAAGCACCTTTTAGATTGGTGTCAAGAAGATCACCAAGAAACGCATCATCAATTTCTGTTATAGGCTTCCAAAAGGAATAGCCTGCATTATTGACATAAACATCTAATCTTCCATATTTTTCAATGGCTAGCTGGACTAAATCGTGATGGGCTTGTTCTTGACGAACGTCGGTAGGTACAAAAACCACCTTATCGCCAAAGGTTTCTTCAAGATTGCGGTCTTTTCGTGCTCCCACAAAAACGGTATAGCCAGCTTCAATAAAAGATTGTGTAATCCCTAAACCTATCCCTCTATTTCCACCTGTAATGATGGCGATCTTATTGTTGTTCATAATTAGATTGTCATACATGAATACCCGCCATCAACTGCAATTTCTGCTCCAGTAACAAAACCAGAGGCATCTGAGGCTAACCAGAGGATGGCTCCTGTTAACTCGTCTGGTGTGCCAAATCTTTGCATAGCTGTATGCCCTAAGATAGCTTTTTTCCTGTCCTCATCAATAAAGTTTTTAAGGTTCCATTCTGTTGGGAAAAACCCTGGTCGAATCGCATTAACCCTAACCCCTTTTGTTCCCCATTCTCTCCCCAGATTTTGTGTAAGGTTTTTTATCGCTGCTTTCGCAGCAGAATAGGTAAATGCTTTTGAAAGTGGTGGTCCTGCAGAAGCAGAAGAAATATTAATGATATTTCCTTTTCCCTTTTTTAACATGTACTCGCCATAAACTTGACAGCCTAAAAAGGTTCCTTTTATTTGTGAATCCATAATGGCATTCCATTCCTCTTCTGTAATATCTAAATATGGGGTTGAACCATTGATTCCAGCTCCATTCACCATGATATCTAAGCTCCCAAAGTGATTAACAATGGTGTCTAAAACTTGATAATGCTGTTCTTTTTGAGCAACATCAAGTGCTAATGAAATGGTATGATTAAAACCTTCTTCATTGATTTCTTTTTCAACTTTTTGGGCTTTTTCTATTCGCAAGTCAATGATAACAACCTTGCACCCAGCTCTTGCGAATGAGCGTGCCATCTCACTACATAAATGTCCTCCAGCTCCAATTACTGCCGCGACTTTTCCATTTAAATTGAATAATTGATCTATATACATTTTACAAATTTAACGCATTGATTTAATTATCTGTTGCATTTGTTCTGCCCATTTCCAAAGCACAAATAAATCTGATCCTAAAATGGCAAATGTATACCCCATGTCAAATAAAGATTGAATATTTTCTGGGTTTGGATCGTTAAGTTGAGTTCCACAACTTTTTCCAAATTTCTTGCACGCTTTAATTACTTTTTTTGAAGCTTCGAGAACTTTAGGATGATTTAGTTGACCAGGTACACCCAATGATCCTGAAATATCATATGGCCCTATCATAACTGCGTCGATTTCATCAAAAGCTAAAAGCTTTTCAATATTATTTACCGCATCAATAGACTCTACCTGAATGATAAAGGTGGAGGTTTCATTCCAATGGGTGATATACTCGTCAAAATCAAAACCGTAACCTTGTGCTCGACTTACTCCATAACTTCTTTTCCCTATTGGGGGAAATTTCAAATCATTAATTAGATGACGCACTTCTTCTGCGGTATTGACCATTTGAATTAACATCCCATCTGCACCAGATTCTAAAAGAGGTTTAATGTAGTCGTTTGAATGGGACACTGGTCTCGGTAAACAAGGGACTCCTTCAGATTGGCAAGCGGCAATAATTCGTTGTCCTTCTGTCAAACTTATTGTAGAATGTTCCATGTCAATAGCGATAAAATCAAAGCCCGCTTTTGCAAAGGTTTCTGTAATTGATGGATGGCCATAAGACACCCATGCAGCAAAGAGTTGTTCTCTATTGCGCAGGGCTTCTTTTAGTTTTTGCTGCCGAAGTGTTTGTGTTTTCATTTTTTATTTAGGATTTCTTGTTGAATAAAATTAAATACTTCTTTCATTGAAGCTGAGTTTGGGTGAACGTTTCGCCAATTTACACTTTCTTTCTTATTGGTAATCAATGGTGATTGAAAGATTTTTAAATTCGGATGGTTGTGATTGTTGAAAAAATTATACAAGCTCGATTGACTTAATTGTTTAATATCATACTTGAAATTATACGGGTAATTTATAAGTACAATCACAAATCCTTTTTTTTTGTTAAGAGTGGTTAAAAAATTTGATAGTTCTAATAGATCATAATCTGGAGGAGTCACCATAACTTTATATAAATGAGTAAATGGTGCCGGGGTATTTACCCACCACATATACAATTGATGTAACATGTCTTTTACTAAATAAATCAATTCACTTTTACTCATCAAAGCAATTAATTTAGATTTGAAAGATACTTCACTAGAAGGATTAAAACTATTTTTGATTATTATATCATTAGATTTTATTTTACCTATATCGTGAACTTTAATAGAGAACACATATAGATTGTTAGGCTGGTCTCTTATTTGGCTCCAAATATTTTTGTGGTCATTAATATCGGTTCCTGCTAATGTAAGATTAAAAAAATCCCAATTTTTTTCTAAACTAAACTGAGTGAAATAGGGAACATAACTTTCCTCTCCTCCATATTCTTCTGCATCAAAAAAAGAATCCCCAATTAGAAATAATCGCTTTGAATTTAGCATTTCAGCATTAGCAGAACTAGATAAACTATCCCACAATGCTATATATTTTTCTGTTGGGGTTGTAGCATTAAAGGGGGGAAATAATTTGTCTTGATAATATTTTAGTTTAAATGCCACCTCAATTGAAAAGCAAAGTATTATAACCAAAAAACTGTATTGGGTAATTCTGTGCATAATTAAAATTGAAAATAGATAAAGTTCTTCGGCGTTTCAGAAAAATGCACCCAAATAAAAGATAACATTATGACCAAAATAATTTGCTTTTTATAGGGGCTTATGCTCTCAAATATTTTTTGAGGATTTGCGCTAAAACAAAAATCAAAAAACAGTAATATAGCTACATAAAATAAACCTTTCAATGGTGTTTGTGGAATTGCAAATCGAGTAAATAAATCAAATAAATAATCAAAAGCAAATGTGATCGATGGGCTTCTAAAAAACACCCAAGCAAACATTACAGCAAGAAAAGTTAACGTCATAGAAATATTTTCTTTATACTTAAATGTTTGAGGAAAAATGATAAAATATCTTGTTATAAAATAAATTAAAGAATGGGATAATCCCCAAAAAACAAAAGTCCAATTTGCACCATGCCAAAGACCACTAATCAAAAAAACCACTAGTATATTTCTAACAAATAGAGCAGTAGACACCTTAGAACCCCCCAATGGAATAAATACATAATCTCTAAACCAACTTGAAAGAGAGATATGCCATCTACGCCAAAAATCCCCAATGTTTTTGGCAAAATAAGGGTAGTTAAAATTAGTCATAAAATCTAACCCAAGGCATTTAGCTGTTCCTATGGCGATATCAGAGTATCCGCTAAAATCACAATAAATCTGAAAGGTAAAATAGAAGATCCCCAATAGCAATGTACCTCCGTCATATAATGAAGGATTCAAAAATATTTTATCTACTAGTGGCGCTAGAGAGTCTGCTATTACTACTTTCTTAAATAGTCCCCAAATAATTAAGTTTATACCTTCTGAAAACTTTTCTTTAGAAAAAGATCTTGCTTTTTCTATTTGGGGGATTAAGTTTTTAGCCCGCTCAATTGGACCTGCTACTAACTGTGGAAACAATGAGACGAAAGTTGCGAAATTAATAAAGCTATTTTTCGGGTTGAGTCTTTTATAGTAAACATCCAAGGTATAAGAAAGTGTTTGAAAGGTATAAAATGAAATTCCAACCGGTAAAATGATGGATAATGTTTTTGTAGAATTAACCTGATAACCAAGTCCTTGAACTAAATTAATCCAAGAATCAATAAAAAAATTGTAATATTTAAAAAAGCCTAACATCCCTAAATTGATGATTAGACTAAAGGATAATAGCAACTTTTTTTGACTAGTTTTTTGGGTTAAATGTATCCCTTTGGCAATAAAAAAATCTACTAATGTACTGATGAAAATCAACGTCAAAAATCGATAATCCCACCAACCATAAAAAAAGTAGGAGGCAATTAACAATAGTGTATTTTGATAGATAAGTTTTTTATTGGCTAAAGACCAATAAAACACAAAAACAATTATAAAAAAGAAAAGAAATTCAATCGAGTTAAATAACACTCTTCTAGTTTATGAGTTTTTTGATGGCAGGATGTAAATGTAATAAGCCAACTAACTGATTATCTTGATTAACCACTGGTAAATCCCATATTTGCTTATCTCCCATCAATTTTACAACTTCTTTAAGATTTTCTCCTGGTTGACAAGTAATTGGATCTTCTTTAGCGTGAACTAATGCGTCGTCGACAAAAAAAGCTGAAAAAGGCTTTTGTACTTTCAACAGTTTTCTTCTCAAGTCCCCATCGGTTATTAAACCTAAAAGTTCTTGTTTATTATTGATTATACAAACTAACCCAAGATTAGCTTCTCCCATTTCGGTTAAAGCTTCTTTGAGAATCGTATTTTGTGTTACTGCAGGAAATTTTCCCATTTCAATCATTACGTCTTCTACTTTCATAACTATTTGTTTGTTGGATGAACATTATCTGGACCTAACTCATTAAAGAGTTCTAACCTCATTTCGTGTACTTTTTTAGCTTGATACAACACATTTTCAAGGTATTTGATATCCAATACTGTATTCGCATCAGATAGGGCTTTTGATGGGTTGTCGTGCGTCTCCATAAAAAGTAAATTGATTCCATTGGCGACAGCAGATCTTACTAGATAGGGAATAAATTCGCGTTGCCCTCCAGAGATATTCCCCATAGAGGTGGGTAATTGAATTGAGTGAGTTGCATCATAACAGACTGGATAACCTGTATAACGCATAGTTGGAAAACAAGTCATGTCGTTAACTAACATATTATACCCCATAAAGGTCCCACGATCTGCTAGAATAATTCGATCATTCCCAAAAGCTTCTAGTTTTCGGCAAGAATTTTTCATGTTCCATGGGCTCATAAATTGTCCTTTTTTTAGTAAAATTGGTCGACCAGTATGTGCTGCTGCTCGTAATATAGACGTCTGTCTACATAAATAGGCAGGGACTTGAACCATATCACAAACCTCTCCAGTAGCTACAGCCCAAGAAGAATCTGAGAAATCTGAAACTACAGGTACTTTAAGTGTTTCCCTAACTTCTGATAAAATTTTTAGCCCTTTATCAATCCCCACACCATGAAAACTTTTAGGTGAAGAACGACAGTCTTTATCATAGCAAGATTTGTAAATCCACGGGATGTCTAATTTCTCACATATTTCTGCGATTGATTCTGCCATAAACAGGGCGTGATCTCTATTTTCGATTGCACAAGGCCCTCCTACAAAGGCGAGTGGAAGTGTCCCCCCAATCTGCACTTTCTTTACATCTCCGTATCCAACGGTTACGATTTTTTGTTCCATAATTTCAATTATCTAGCCATGAAAAACATCAAATGATAATGGCATTATTTTAAATACTACTGGTCTTGCCAAATATAGTTTACTTTCAATGATTATAAAGGTTGTGTCTTCATTTTTGTCAACAGCTTTAACATACTTGTAAAGACCCATAGGGGGTAAATCTACTTTTATTCTATCCTCTTTTTGATTTGTCTTTTGAACCAGGTTAAATCTTTGCTTTGTTAAAGTGGGATTTACTAGGTATAATTCGTAATTATTCCCTGGTTCTAAACTGTGTTGAAGACGATACTCTTTTTTAAAAAAGCTATAATTTCCTAATAATAAGTCTGTTCTCAAGGAATCACTTCTTGCAATAGCATCTAAATTGCCGTGAACATAGCCTTTGATAGGACCTAGCCTGGAATTAGCATACCCTATATACCCTCTTTCAGCTAAAAAACTATCGTGCTGCCGAATCCAATACTTTTTTTGAGGATGAAAAATTGCGAATAAACCATCTTCTTCTATAGTTAAATCTTCGACTAATTGATTAATATTAATAGTAGTTTTAATTTCATTTTGCAGTGTTACCTTTCTTTCTTTAATAAATTGACCTGTTTTAGTATAAAAACAAAAAATGAGAGTTTGTATATCTCCTTTTTTACTTGGATTTAATAGTGTCTCAAGTTGAAGGCATTCAAAGATAGTTTCCCATCCATCTTCTATACGTAAAACAAATAAATCGCTTATAACAGCGTCCGTAGGGGGTATTTTAGTCATTGACACTGCTTTGTAAGAAAACAATTCAAGCCAACGGGCAGGGACATTTTTTTTAAGGTAGTGTTTCAAATACTGTTTCATCCTTCAGTGTTTAAAATGGTAAACCATTGTTTTTTTATCTCACCTTGAACTTTAAATCGTGAACCATGAACAGCAAAACTGGCTGGAGGGTGGGTATGTTCTAAGGACAGCATCTGCTTGTTATGACTCACCGCCAATCCAAAAGGAATCCCAGCCATAGACCGACAAACAAAAACTGGAAGTTGGTCAGCAGAAAAATTATATAAGTCTAATGGAATTAGATTTGCACTATTGTTTCTAATTTTAATTTTACCTATAAAACTTTTAGTGTTTCCTTCAAAGATTTCAATTTCTTCCTCTCGAAAAATAGGAGATTTTTCCACATTTAAAAACAACAAAAAATTATTTACTTCATGGTATTGAATAAATGGATGAAAGGTCAATAGACTTGCCTTTGGGGGAAATGGATTAATTTCACCTTGATAACTGGTTTCAGAGGTATCTAAGGAAAATCCAACTGTCGCTCTCCATTCTGGAACTTTATTATAAATATATTCATGTGGTGGAAGAGTATCTAAAATTTTGGGTAAAGGAGAATTTCTAAATTGTAATAAAATTAATGGTTGATTTTCTTTATCAAAACAATTGCATATATCATTGTATAAATATTTTTTTGATTCCCCTATTTC
>CACJHA010000007.1 GCA_902593075.1 uncultured Bacteroidota bacterium | reverse complement strand
CGTTTGATTCAGACACCAAAAAATTATGATGTACTTATAACAGAAAACTTATTTGGTGATATTTTGACAGATGAAGCCTCAGTTATTTCAGGATCAATGGGTTTGATGCCATCCGCGTCAATAGGGGAAGTCAATTCGTTGTATGAACCCATTCATGGTTCATTCCCTGAAGCTACAGGAAAAAATATCGCTAATCCTTTAGCTACAATTCTTTCCGCTGCGATGATGCTTGAAATGTCTTTCAACCTTAAATCAGAATCAGATTTAATAAAAAAATCAGTTGAAAAGTCGATTGAAGAAGGATTTGTTACTCAGGACCTATCAAATGATAATCGTTATTACTCTACATCTGAGGTAGGTGATAAAATTTGTGACTACATCAAATCAAGTTGATTTACAAAAGGTATTCTGTATTTATAAAATTCGAATCTTTAGAGTTTAACAAAGAGCCTATTATTTCATTGTTTTTAGGATTGTCTTTTGCTGCAACAAATGTCCTAATAGAAAAAGACCTTAGAGCATCGTGAACACTTAAGGTACTAACAGCAGAATTTTTTCTACCTGTGAAAGGATAAACATCTGGTCCTCTTTGACAAGCACTGTTTAAATTTACCCTACAAACTAAATTTGCTAAAATATCAACTAATGGACCAATTTTAGATACATCATTACCAAATAAACTAACCTGTTGTCCATATTCTGATGCAGACATAACATTTAGAGGTTCGTCTATATCTTTGTAAGACATAACAGGAATCACAGGACCAAACTGTTCCTCATGATATATATTCATATCTGTAGATACAGGATATAAAATAGCGGGATATAAATAGTTATGAGATAAGGTTCCACCCTTTTTATTTATAACCTTAGCTCCTTTTTTAACGGCATCATGAATCAAATCTTGCATATAATTTGCTTTATGCGGCTCGGGTAAAGGAGTGAGAAAAACATTTTCTTCCCATGGGAGTCCATATTTTAAATTATCAACCGCTTTTGCGAATTTTTTGTTGAAGTCTTCAACTATAGATTCATGAACAAATAAAATTTTTAGCGCGGTACATCTCTGACCATTGTATGATAAAGTCCCTGAAATACATTCTTTAATTGTTAAGTCCAAATCTGCATCAGGTAGAACTATACCAGGATTTTTAGCTTCTAAGCCTAAAACTAGCCTTAACCTATTCTTATTTGGATGTAAATCTTGGAGAGCGACTGCTGAAGAAGAGTGTCCTATCAGAGCTAAAACGTCGATTTTACCAGTTTTCATTATGGGTGAAGCTATTTTTCTACCCCGGCCAAATAAAATGTTTACAACCCCTGGAGGGAAGCTATCTTTAAAGGCTTTTAAAAGGGGAGTTATTAATAAAACACCATGTTTAGCCGGCTTAAAGACTGCTGTGTTTCCCATAATGATGGCAGGTATTAGCAAACAGAAGGTCTCATTTAAAGGGTAATTATAAGGCCCCAAACATAAAATTACACCCAAAGGTCCTCTTCTTATATGAGCATAAATACCAGATTGTTTTTCAAATTTTGCGCTTTTTCTATCGATCTCCTTGTAGGCTTCAATAGTATCATATATGTAATCAACCGTTCTATCAAATTCTTTATATGAATCGACCTTATTTTTAGATATTTCCCACATCAATAAGTTTACAACCTCCTCTCGGTAATTTTTCATTTTACCAGCAAACTTTTCTAAACACTTTATTCTTTCCCCTACCCTCATTGTAGGCCACTTGCCTTTGCCTCTATTAAAGGCACCCACAGCAGAATCTAAAGCTTCGAGTGCTGGTTCAGTTTCCATGTCAGGAATTGATCCCAAAAGTGTAGGTTTAATTTCTCCATCCTTGTTTCTTGTATAGATATTAGAAAAAACTTCACTTGATTTACCCGACCAATTTTTTAATTTTCCATCGACTAGATAAGTTTTACATTCAACAAAATTTTCATAAGGTTCGTTTAAATCTGGTATTGAAGGATTTGTAATCATTAATTTTTTTTTCGAAAATAAAAAATATAATTGTAAGTAAAAAAAAGCTTTACAAATGAATTTTAAAAGTTTTACTTGTTGATTTTAATTTAATATCTTTTCCAAATATTTATGATCAAAAAAACAGGTTTAATATTAGGCCCATTATCTTTTATATTTTTCAATTTTCTTGCTTTTGAGAATATAGATGAAAAAGCATCTATTGTTATTGCTCTTGCTGCTTGGATGGTAATTTGGTGGATTTCAGAAGCGGTTTCAATTTCTGTTACATCGCTTTTGCCTCTAGTGGTATTTCCTTTGTTTGAGATTATGGAAATAAATCAGGTTGGAGCAAATTACGGAAGTTCTATAGTTTTTCTCTTTTTCGGAGGATTTGTTTTAGCTCTGGCACTTGAAAAGGTTAATCTACATAAAAGAATTGCTCTTACAATAATAAATAAAACTGGAACTTCCCCAAACAGAGTTATTCTGGGTTTTATGATTGCAACTGCCTTTATGAGTATGTGGATATCCAATACTGCAAGTACAGTTGTAATGCTTCCTATTGCCCTTTCGGTCATAAATCTTTTAATTGATAATAAAAAGGGGGGTTCAAAAAGTGAGAAAAACTTTTCTCTAAGTGTCATGCTTGGAATAGCTTTTTCAGCAAATTCAGGTGGTATAGCTACGGTTATAGGAACACCGCCAAATTCTGTTCTAATTGGTCTATTAGAAAATGAATACAATATTGAAATATCATTCCTAAATTGGATGATTATCGGTCTTCCTTTTTCAATAACGTTGCTAGCTATAATCTACTTCCTTTTAACTAAGGTATTATTTAGAAATCAAAGTATAAAATTTAAATCCTCATCAGAACTAATTAGCAATAAATTAAACGAACTAGGCAAATTGAATAAAAAAGAAATACATGTACTGACAATATTTGGAATAACCGTTTTTTTATGGATTTTTAGAACACTTATAAATAAATTAATTCCTGGATTTAAATTATCAGATACAATTATCAGCGTTGGTTGTGCAATTTCTCTTTTTGCAATCCCTTCCAAATTCTCAAAACCTGAATTTATATTAAATTGGAACGATACAAAAAACTTAGCTTGGGGAATACTTATTCTTTTCGGTGGTGGACTTGCGTTGGCAAAAGGAATGTCCGAAACCGGGATTGTTTCTCTTATTACTGATACCATTTCTGGTGCTAATTTAAATATTTTATTAACCGTATCTCTTTTAATAACCATGATGTTATTCATGACAGAGTTGATGAGTAATGTAGCTTTAGTAGCTGTCCTTGCACCAGTTATGGCCGGAATCGCGATTGGTATAGAGATTCCTGTTTTACACCTTTTAATTCCAATAACTATGGCTAGCAGTTGTGCTTTTATGTTACCAATGGCAACTCCACCAAATGCGATTGTTTTTGCTAGCGGTTATGTTAAAGTTTCTGAAATGGTTAGGGCTGGAATTCTTATAAATATTATATCGATACTGCTACTAATTATGATGTATAAGTTTTTTATCCCTTTGATCTTTAACTAGATTAGATATTGAAATAGATCTGGCTTTTCATTTAAATACTCCCCATAAAAACCACCCTCTTTCATTCTTTTAATAAGAGGTGTTAAATCGTTTTTGGATTTCAGTTCAATACCAACAACTGCAGGAGCAACAACTCTGTTACTTTTCTTTGAGTACTCAAAAAAAGTTATATCGTCTGTAGGACCAAGTATTTCTGACGCAAACTTTTTCAAAGAACCAGCTCTTTGAGGAAATCTTACAATAAAATAATGTTTTAAATTACTGTAAAGAAGGGCTCTTTCTTTAATTTCTGGAGTTCTCGTGATATCGTTATTTCCTCCACAAATAATAGTACCAATTTTTTTTCCTTTAATTTCATCTGAGAATTGATCAAGACAGGCAAGAGAAATTGCACCAGCTGGCTCTACTACGATACCTTCCTTGTTATATAAATCCAAAATTTCTTTACAAATTCTTCCCTCGTCAACCGAAACAGTTTTATCAATTAAATCTTTACAATAATTAAAGCAAATATCTCCCATTTTTTGAATAGCAACACCTTCCGCAAACTTATCAATCGTTTTTAACTGAGTATTTCTATTATTCTTTAAAGATGTTATAAATGAAGTTGCACCGGAGGGTTCGACACCTACTATTTTAGTTTTTGGTGACAACTTTTTAAAAACAGTCAAAAACCCAGAAATAAGACCTCCACCACCAACTGGAATAAACATGTAATCAAGATCAAAATCAATTTGATCCAGAATTTCAAGTGCGATAGTAGCTTGTCCATGAATAACTTCTACATCATCAAAAGGATGAATGAAAATAGAATTTGTTTTTTTTTGAAAACTTTCAGCTTCTTTTTGTGAATCATCATAAGTATCACCTTTAAGAATGATTTTAATATATTCAGCTCCAAACATTTTTACTCTATCTATTTTTTGCTTTGGAGTTGGCAAAGGCATAAATACTGTCCCGTTAATTTTTAAATGATTACAAGCAAATGCAAATCCTTGAGCATGGTTTCCTCCACTAGCGCAAACTATACCTCTATTAAGCTCCTGCTTAGAAAGAGCAACAATCTTATTAAATGCACCTCTTATTTTAAATGACCGAACTAATTGTAAATCTTCTCTTTTCGTGTATATCTCAGCATTAAAATTTTTAGATATTCTATCCAGAAATTGGAAAGGTGTGTTTACTGAAACATTATTAAGTCTTTCTTTGGCTTCATAACAACCTTCAATTGTAGGGAAATTCATTATATGATTTTTTTCATTCCAGTCATTGATTCTCTTAATTCGTATCCTATATTTTCAACTGGATGAAATCTAATAATTTCGTTAATATCAATTAATTTTTTATTATCCACATAATTATCTTTACCACTATTATATGACTTGCCAATAACATCAACATCAATTTCGTCCATAAATTTTTTCAAAAGTGGTTTACAAGCATGATCAAATAGATAGCAACCATATTCTGCTGTATCAGAAATAATTCTGTTCATTTCATACAACTTTTTTCTAGCTATTGTATTCGCAATTAAGGGTGTTTCGTGAAGAGATTCGTAATAAGCGGATTCTTCTTTTATTCCAGCTGCAACCATTGTTTCAAATGCAAGTTCTACTCCTGCCCTAACAAATGCAACCATTAAGACACCATTATCAAAAAACTCCTGCTCAGATATTTTTTTATTGGTAATTTTCGTTTTTTCAAATGAAGTGTCAGCGGTTTCAGACCTCCATTTCAAAAGATTTTGATCTTTATTTGACCAATCTTCCATCATAGTTTTAGAAAATTCTCCTGACATTATATTGTCCATGTGTTTTTTAAACAAAGGAGTCATGATGGATTTTAATTTTTCAGACAATTCAAAAGCTTTAATTTTTGCTGGATTAGAAAGACGGTCCATCATATTAGTAATTCCACCGTGCTTCAGAGCCTCTGTAATTGTTTCCCAACCAAATTGAACTAGCTTAGAGGCATATCCACTATCAATTCCATTTTCAACCATTTTATCAAAACATAAAATTGAGCCTGTTTGAAGAATCCCACATAAAATAGTTTGCTCTCCCATCAAATCTGATTTAACCTCAGCAACAAAAGAGGATTCCAAAACACCTGCTCTGTTGCCTCCTGTAGCTACAGCGTATGCTTTAGCAATTTCTAAACCTTTATTATTAGGGTCATTCTCAGGATGAACTGCAATCAAAGTTGGTACACCAAAACCTCTTTTATACTCTTCTCTCACTTCAGTTCCAGGACATTTTGGGGCCACCATGATTACAGTAATGTCATCTCGAACCTCTATTCCTTCCTCGACAATGTTGAATCCATGTGAATAAGAAAGAATAGATCCTTTTTTCATTAAAGGCATAACTGAATTTACAACTGAGGTGTGATTTTTATCTGGGGTTAAATTTAGAACCAAGTCAGCAGTTGGAATGAGATCATTAAAATTTCCAGTTTTAAAATTATTTTTTGTAGCGCTTAAAAATGAATTTCTTTTTTGGTCAATTGATTCTTGTCTTAAGGCAAAAGAAATATCTAAACCTGAATCTCTCATATTTAGCCCCTGATTTAAACCTTGGGCTCCGCACCCGACTATAACGATTTTTTTACTTTTTAAAGCTTCTACCCCATTTCCAAATTCTGACTGTGACATAAACCTACATTTACCAAGCTGATTTATTTTTTCACTTAGAGATAGTTTATTAAAATAATTACTCATTTTTTTTGTTTTGATTTTTAAAGTTATTCAATATTTGTGATATTCCCATTGGTGCTTTTGTTACAGAAATTCTGCCAGACCTTACAAATTGTAAAAGTCCATATTGTGAAAGGTCTTCCCTTAACTTTTCTGTATCCTTTCTAAATCCTGTTTTTTCAATAACAAAATATTCAGGTGACACTGTTACTATATTTGCATGACTATCCTTTATAATATTTTGTATTTGTCTCTCTTCAAAAAGGGAACTAGATTTAACCTTATATAGTGCTGATTCAAGAAAGATAGTTTCCTTATCTGTATGATAAAATGCTTTAATTACATCAACTTGTTTTTCAATTTGTTGAACTAATTTTTTAATTTGTACCTCACTTACAGAAACTACTATAACGAAACGATAAACATCTTTTATTTCAGATTGAGAAGTCGAAAAACTCATAATATTGACATGTCTTTTCAAAAAAATTGCAGATACTCTATTGAGAAGTCCCACATTATTCTCCGAATAGATTGAAATTGTGTATTGATTTTTTTCTTCCATTATTCTAATCTTATATCAGAGACAGATGCACCAGATGGAATCATTGGGAAAACATTATCCTCTTTTTCAACACATACTTCTAAAAAATATGCATCTTTGGATTCAATTAATAATTTAACAGCATTATCTAAATGCTTTCTATCAGATACTCTTGATGCCTTAATGCTATATCCATCTGCAATTTTTACAAAGTCTGGATTTACCATTTCGGTCGAAGCATATCTTTTATCAAAAAATAATTGTTGCCATTGCCTTACCATCCCAAGATAATCGTTGTTTAATACAACTATTTTTACAGCCGTTTTAGTTTGAAAAATTGTTCCCAATTCTTGAATAGTCATTTGATATCCACCATCACCAATTACAGCAACAACTTCTCTGTGACTGGCACCAATTTTAGCACCTATGGCGGCAGGTAAGGCAAAACCCATAGTGCCTAATCCACCAGAGGTTATATTACTTTTTGAAGAATTAAATTTGGCATATCTACACGCAACCATTTGATGTTGACCAACATCTGTAACTATAATAGCATCACCCTTAGAGTGTTTATTTATTGAATTAATTACTTCTCCCATTGTAAGTCCATCTTTGTTTGGAAACAAATCCTTTTCAATTACAGATTTATACTCAATTTTCATATGCTTATCAAAAAGACCAATCCAACTATCAAGTGACTTTTTGTTAATTAGATTTGAAAGTTTTTTTAAACTTTCTTTACAATCACCTAAAATCGGAAAATGAGAAAAAACGTTTTTGGATATTTCAGCTGGGTCAATTTCCAAATGAACTATTTTTGCTTGTTTTGCATAAGTATTTAGGTTTCCGGTAACTCTATCGTCAAACCTCATCCCCACAGCTATTAAAACATCACATTGATTTGTAAGTATGTTTGGACCATAATTACCATGCATTCCAACCATTCCCATATTTAGAGGGTGATCGGTCGGGAGGGCTGATAGGCCTAAGATTGTCCAAACAGCAGGTATTCCTGAATTTTCTACAAATTCTCTAAATTCATTTTCAGCTTCAGCTAAGATTACTCCTTGACCCCAAACAATTAGTGGTTTTTTTGAAGAATTAATCACTTTTGCTGCTTCAGCAATTTGTTCATTTTGAAGTTCGGGAACAGGTAAATAACTCCTTATACCTTTACATTTTTTATAATTGTAATCACAAAATTCAAATTGCGCGTCTTTGGTTATATCAATTAATACAGGGCCCGGTCGACCTGTTGAAGCAATATAAAAGGCTTTGGAAATTATATCTGGAATCTCACTTGCTTTTGTGATTTGATAGTTCCATTTTGTAACGGGAGTTGAAATACCAATTATATCTGTTTCTTGAAACGCATCTGATCCTAACAAATGAGAAGCCACTTGACCTGTTATACATACAATGGGTGTTGAATCAATTTGAGCATCTGCAATTCCTGTAACTAGATTTGTAGCACCTGGACCTGATGTAGCAATAGCTACTCCTACTTTTCCAGAGGAACGAGCATAGCCCTGTGCTGCATGAGTAGCACCTTGTTCGTGTCTTGTCAAGATATGATTGATTTTATCGCTGAATTTATACAACTCATCATAAACAGGCATAATTGCACCTCCAGGATATCCAAAAAGTAAATCGACACCTTCCTCCAACAGAGCCCTAATTAGCGCCTCAGCACCTGAAATATTTAATCTCTTATTCTTCATATTCATCTGTTATGCAACCATTAGAAGCACTAGAAACGTTTCTTATATACTTTAGTAAAGTTCCAGTTTTAAATTTATATTGAGGTTGAGACCATTTATTTTTTCGTTCAATTAATTCTTCTTTTCCGACAAGAAGTTCTATGGTGTTTTTTTCTGCATTTATCTCTATCAGATCATTATCTTCAATAAGTGCAATATTTCCACCCTCCTGAGCTTCAGGAACAATGTGACCTACAACAAAGCCGTGGGTACCTCCAGAAAAGCGACCATCAGTAATTAGCGCTACATCTTTACCCAAACCAGCTCCCATTATAGCAGCAGTTGGTTTAAGCATTTCAGGCATGCCAGGGCCTCCTTTTGGACCTACGTAGCGTATCACAATGACCTGTCCTTTTTTAACGAGACCATTTTTAATTCCATCATTTGCAGCTTTTTCGCTGTCAAAAACTTTTGCAGGACCTTTAAACACCAAACCTTCTTTTCCGGTAATTTTTGCAACAGCTCCATCATTTGCAATATTACCTTTTAGGATTTGAATATGACCTGTTTTTTTAATTGGTTTTTCAATAGGATGAATAATCTTTTGATTTTCTTTTAACTCAGGTAAATCTTCCAAATTAGAAGAGAGGCTTTTACCTGTTACCGTAATACAATCACCATTTAAAAGATTATTTTTAAGCATTAACTTTAATACAGAGGGTACACCTCCAACTTTATGTAAATCTTCCATTAAAAATCTGCCACTAGGTTTTAAATCAGCAAGATATGGAGTTGATTCCATTATTTTTTGGAAATCATTTATATTAAAGTCAACTTTTGCAGCTTTTGCGATTGCCAAAAAGTGTAATACTGAATTAGTAGAACCTCCCAGAACCGCTATCAATCTTATTGCATTTTCAATTGAGCTTCTTGTTACAATATCTCGCGGCTTTAAATCTAACTCCAATATATTTTTGATTGCATTTCCAATATGATCACATTCTTTTTCTTTGTTTTCGCTTACAGCTGGATTAGAAGAATTGTAAGGAAGAGACATTCCTAATGCTTCTATAGCTGAAGCCATGGTATTTGCGGTATACATTCCTCCACATGCACCGGCTCCAGGGCAAGCATTTTTAATAACACATTTAAATTCATCTTCAGATATTTTCCCAGAAACTTTTTCTCCCCAGGCTTCAAAAGCGGATACAACATCTAGTTTTTTTTCTCTATGAAAACCAGGGGCTATCGTTCCACCATAGACAAGAATACTGGGTCTATTTAATCTTAACATTCCCATTAAAGCACCAGGCATATTTTTATCGCATCCAACAACAGTTACTAGAGCGTCATATGACATTGCTTGAACAACAGTCTCTATAGAATCAGCAATTATATCTCTTGAAGGTAAAGAAAATCTCATCCCAGGTGTTCCCATTGATATTCCATCACTTACACCTATGGAATTAAAAATTAAACCAACTAAATTACTAGATATGACAGAATTTTTTATAAGTTTTGATAAATCGTTTAGATGCATATTACAGGGGTTACCTTCATAACCTGTACTTGCAATTCCTACGAAAGGTTTTTTTAAATCATCTTCACTTAAGCCAATAGCATGCAGCATAGCTTGGGCAGCAGGTTGACTTGAGTCTTGAGTAACTGTTTTACTGTATTTATTTAACATAATTAAAAGAAGCAAAGCAAAATTAGTTTTGAATAAATCCTTATGCTTTTACAAATTAAAATTTGTTATTATGTTCAAATACTATTTATGTTATTTATCCTATTGTAAATCAATATTTTATATAGATATATTATAGATTTTCAAATATAAATTTTTTGTAATTTTTACAATATTAAAAAAATAAATATCATGATATTTTATTCAAAAATATGAATTGAAACTAAAATCATAAATTTGATAAAATTTTAGAAATGTCATCAGTTACTAATATTTACGAAAAACAAAGGTTATTTTTTAATTCAAATAAGACCAAAAGTGTTGGATTTAGGAAAAGAAAATTAATTGAACTAAAAAATACTTTAATTAATAATGAGGCAGATATTCTAAGTGCAATTAATAAAGATTTAGGTAAACACTACTATGAATCATATTTAACAGAATATTTCATGATAATATCTGAAATTAAGAAAACAATAAAAAATATAAATGTTTGGACTAGACCACAACGAGTTAAATCCTCCATTTTAAACTTTCCGTCGAGAGATTATCTATTATCTGATCCATATGGATGTACCCTACAAATAAGTCCCTGGAACTATCCTTTTCAACTATCTATGGCTACATTAATAGGTTCAATTGCTGCAGGCAATACAATTATCTTAAAACCTTCGGAATATGCTCCTAAGACTTCAGAAATAATCTCTGAGATTATATCTAGTATTTTTGAAGAAGGTCATGTTAACGTAGTAACAGGAGGACCTAAAGTAGCGACCGAACTGCTCAAACTTCGATGGGACCATATAATTTTTACTGGCAGTACTAAAATTGGCAAGATAATAGCTGCTGCTGCTGCGAAACATCTTACACCAACAATTTTAGAGTTAGGTGGAAAAAGTCCCTGCATAGTAGATCAAACTGCGAAAATCAAGGTCTCGTCAAAAAGAATTGCATGGGCAAAATTTATCAATTGTGGTCAAACTTGTATCGCGCCCGACTATATTTTGGTTCATGATGACATAAAGGAAAAATTAATAAAAGGATTGTCTTCTGAAATAAGAAATCTTTACGGAAAGAAAGCGATTGACTCTGAGAGTTACGGGAAAATTGCCCATATTAAACACTTTGAAAGAATGATTGAATTTATTTCTGATGAAAAAATTTTATTTGGAGGAGATCATGATAGAGAATCATTATATTTTGGACCAACAATCATCGAAATTCAAAATTCCAAAAGTAAATTAATGAAATCTGAAATTTTTGGGCCCATCCTACCAATAATTACATTTAGTAATGAAGAAGAGCTACGTGAAATTATTTTAGAGAATGAGAAACCTTTAGGATTTTACATTTTCTCTGAAAAAAGGGATTTTATAAAAAAAATGAGTAGATATTTTTCATTTGGTGGTGGTGTTTCAAATGACTGTATAATTCAATTTGTTAACAATAATTTGCCTTTTGGAGGAATTGGTCATAGTGGGATGGGAAAATATCATGGTAAATACTCTTTCGATGCTTTTACTCACTTCAAACCATTTATTGAAAGAGGTACATGGGTAGACATTCCTTTAAGATACGCACCCTACCCAAGTTCTTTTAAGTGGTTAAAAAAAGTTTTAAATTTTTTTACTTAAATAATTAAATCAATTATCTAATAAAGTAAATTTTACCTCAGAACCTTCCGGCTTTTGTACGAGATTTGAGAGAGAATCGAGAGTCAATAAAAGAATTTGCAAATACCCTCCAGTAACTTGACAATCAGCAGTTGCAATAATTATCTCGCCTCCAGGTGTAAATTGAACTATACCAGGAATTACTACTTTACTTCTTAGATTATAAAAATCATTTTTAAGTTTTGAAGTCAACCTGTACCCCATTCTATTTTGACTTTTTATACAATAAATCTCATTTATTATTTGTTTTTTAATTTCATCGGTTAGAAAGTCCCAATCCGGTCCAGGCTTGGCAAATAAAGTTTTTTTAGAAAATGAATTTTTAGAAATCTTTAAGTTTATGACTTTAGAATTAATATCTAAAGTTTTAGACATAAAGCCATACTTTTCACCATCATTTATAGATTTTGATTTTGTTATGGGATAATAAAAAGATTTGCTGTTTAAAATTTTAGGAATGTTAAAAGTTCCTTCAAATTTTAAGTAGCATCTTAAACCAGTCTTCACTCGGCCTAAATTTAGAATTTGTCCAGCTCGAAAAGAATAAACCTTATTATTTTCGATTGGCTCGTTATCCAAGTATGAGTCAAACTCAGCTCCCGTGATAACAAACCTAGAATTGCACATGAGTTTCAATTTTGGACCTATTAATGTACATTCAAAAACCGAATCACTATCAAGCCCCGGCAACAATAAATTTGCCAGGTAAAATGAATTCAAGTCCATAGGACCTGATATGGGAACTCCCAAATGTCTGTAGGCTTTTCTTCCAGAATCCTGAATTGTAGTAAAATATCCTGATGAAATGACTTCTATCATTTAAAGAATTTTAAAATCATAAACATCGAGCTCATAATCCAACTTAATTTTCTTATAATTTTCAAATTCAATTTCTTCAAAAATTACTTGATCAAATACGTTAATGTTAATTTTTAGATTAGAACCAAAATCAACTAACGGAATTGGGCAATTAGCAATACAGTTCCAGCCTCCTGGACTATCTTGTGGATAAATGCCAACATATTCTCCGCCAATTGCGACAGTCCCTTTATCTATTTTACTACTGGGTATTTTCTTCCTTGGTAAATGTAATTTTGATTCTAAACCAGAGAAATATGCAAAGCCTGGTAAAAAGCCGTAATACTCAAGAGTAAATTTGTTTTTTAAAAATGATTCTTTAAATTTTCGGGTAAGTTTTAAATCACCATCATAATGATTTAAAATATCATCATGAAATGAATCATCAAAACAAATTGGAAGATGGAAGGTTTTTGATTTATTATGATTCTTTTTGTTTGAATTTATACTTTGATTAATAATATCTAGAATCTTATCGTGGTTCATAGCTTCTCTCAAAAATAACGTCATACTATGATCAGTAGTTACAACCTCGATAATTTTACTGTTTTTTTTCAAATTTTGAAAAAGACCTATAAGGTTATCTGTTTTACATTCACTAAAACTAAATGTAATTGTTGTTGAGTTTAAATAATAAAATTCAGTAAGATTTAACATATATGGATAATTGTTTTAATTCTTTAACTAGATATGAAATATTATTAATTACATTCTTGTTGTCTCCGTGTAAACAAATAGTCTGAACTTTCAACTTAAGACTTTTGTTATCTTCCGTTATAACTGAACTTTCCTTTACAAGTTTTGTAACCTGATCCAATATTTTTTTTTTGCTTTCAAGAACTGAAGATGGGTTTTTTCTAGATAACAAAGTTCCATTTGTGCTATAAAGCCTGTCACCAAAACCTTCATGAATTTGATTAACTTTTTGTGAAGTTAAAACGGTTGATAATTTACTGGATGGCTGACAGAAAACATATAAATTACCATATTCCTTAAAAACTTCAACTACAGCCTCTGCTTTTTCTAAATCATAAAACAAGTCATTGTAAAGCGCTCCGTGTGGCTTAATATGAGTAGAGTTAGCTGAAATATTGAAGAATAGATCCAATTGAAATCTAATAGAATCTTGTAACTCTTTTAATAGTATGTCAAGTGACTTCCTGCCAAAAAATTTTGTGTCCAAATAAGATGGGTGTGCACCTGTTTTAACATTGTGTTTTTCAGCTAGTTCAATGGCTTCTTTTATAGTTCTTTTGTTACCAAAGTGACCACCACACGCAATTGAACATGATGATATAAAGGGCATTACAAAAGGGTCGTTACCCGTACCTTCCCCTAAATCACAATTTAAATCTATACTATACATTAAATATTTTTAAAATACTAGACACACACAAGAAGATAAAAAATAACTCAATCAATAAAAGAATAATTTTATCAAAATCATTTTTTTTGGGAGAATCATTTGTTTTTTTATTAATTAAAACAAAAAGTAATACCCCAAGTACCGGAAGTAAAATCCCGTTAGCAACTTGAGCAAACAAGATAATCTGAATTGGTAGTTTATAGATTGAAGAAAATATAAATCCAATCAATACGACTGAAATGGATACTAACTTGTAATAAAATCCATTTAATTTTAAATTAAAACATTCACAAAAAATAATTGCAGCTGCAATTGGAGCCGTTATTGAAGAAGTTAATCCAGCACAAAAAAACCCTAAGTTAATAATCCAATTAGAAATATTTCCGTAAAGTGGTTCCAATAAACTACCAATTTCAGATGGATTTACAATATCAGCCCCCTGTATTGAAGCTGCAGTGACTATTATACAAATAGATATTACACCTCCTATAGTTACAGCAATAAATGTATCAAACTTAATACTCTTAATATCTTTATACTTTTTATTTACTAGTGCCGCGTGTAAAAATAAATTGTAAGGAACCACAGTAGTACCCACTATACCAACAATATTTAAAATGTTATTTGAATTGAATCTAGGAATAAATAAACCTTTTAAAATTTCCATAAAATCTGGTTTAGTAAGAAAAGAAGATATCAGAAAAGATAAACTCATAAATCCAACGATGAGCATCAATATATTTGATAAAATTTTGAAATTGTTTATGAAAATTAAAATGGATATAACAATACATAGTATCATTAGCTGAATAAAATTGGAAAGATTAATAGATAACAAATTCAGAATCCCGTTGGTACCTATAAGAGTGCCTGATAAATTACCCGCTTCGTAGGCAGAATTACCTATGAAAATTGATGAAAAAATTAAGCATGTCAATAAAATTTTTAAAGTCCTATTTTTTTCATTGTTAAGAATAGTTGTAGCTAAACCCTTTTTTGAATAAAAAGATATTCTAGCAGCAATATTTTGAATAAATATTGTTATTAGTGTGGAACATAAAACGGCCCATAGTAAATCAAAACCATAATTTGTACCCGTAAGTATACACATCGTTATTGTACCAGGACCGATAAAGGCAGCCGTGACTACAAAGGCAGGATTAAAAAAAAATCTCCCAATCATAAACCATAGTTGTCTAGTCCTTTATTTAGCCAATTTCTGTATTTATTTATACTAGAAGTATATTGTATAGGGTAATTAAGTATCCTTCCATTGGGATGAATTATAATGTAATATGGCTGTGAAGCAGAATTGAAATTTTGAAGCTGGAACGTTGACCACTTTTCACCAATAGTTCTAATTTTTTTAATCCTACCATCTGGAAATTTAAAACTAAAAGATTCTTCAGAACTAAGTTTTTTTCTATCGTCCACATAAAGCGAACTAATTATAAAACTACTTTTTAAAATATCGTAAACCTCTGGATTAGACCAAATATTTTCCTCTACTCTCCTACAATTTACACAAGCCCATCCAGTAAAATCAATTAAAATTGGTTTGTTTTGAGAATTTGCTTTTTCACGAGCAGCATCAAAGTCCTTATAACAATCCAAATTTAAGGGACAACCATTATCATTAGAAAACAGGCTATAGAAAACAGGAGGTGTAAATCCGCTAACAAATTTCAATTTATTGTCTTTGTTTAAAAGACCATTTAAAAGATATATTGAGAAGATTAAGCTGATTACACCAAATATCTTTTCAATATTAGATTTTTTTTCACCTCTATTTTTAAATAATCCAAGGAGATACAGAGATAAAAGAAGAGACAAAACCAACCAAATAAAAATAAAAACTTCTCTTTTTAACAAGCCCCATCCTGAAACAAGATCTGCATTTGATAAAAATTTCAATGCCAGCGCAAGTTCAATAAACCCTAACGTTATTTTGAACTTTTTCATCCAAATACCTGATTTTGGTAAGTTTTTAATCATATTTGGAAAAAGAGCCAATATAGCAAAAGGGAGAGCTAATGAAATACCAAAACCAAGCATTCCAACTGTTAGTTGATAAGCACCTCCATTAATGGATAACGATCCTACCAATAAAGAACCAAGTATTGGTCCAGTACATGAGAAGGAAACGAGTGCCAAGGTCAAGGCCATAAAAAAAATACCTACTATGCTAGATATCGATGACTTTGATTCAGTTTTATTTAAAAAAAATACAGGTAAGGTTAACTCATAATATCCAAAAAAAGAAAATGCAAAGAATACAAATACAATAAAAAATATCAGGTTCAAAAAGACACTTGTGGACAAATCATTTAAAATTTGTGGATTTAAAGAATCAACTAGATGAAAAGGTAAGCTTAGAGAACCATAGATTAAAATTATAAAAAAACCATACAAGATTGCATCAAAAATTCCTTTTCGATTTGATTGACTTTGTTTTATAAAAAATGAAACTGTTAATGGAATCATTGGAAAAATACAAGGAGTTAATAGAGCAAGTAATCCACTTAAAACACCTAATAAAAAAATAGAAAAAAATGATTGATTTTTGGATTCAAGATTAGTGGATGATGACAACAAATCCTTATTACTTAGATCTAGAGTCATTTCATCAATTTTTATAACATCATATTCTTTGAGCTCCTTAAGATTAGATTCTAATATTTGTCCTTCAATAGAAAGGCTAAAAGGATTGGTTCGAAATATACACAACCTATCATCACAAACTTGGTAGGATATCTCCCCTTTTATGGCCTCACCTGAACTCTTTCTATAATATAATGTTTGGTAAAATTCTGCCTCATTTTTAAAAAAAGAGATGTTTTTAAAAAAATATGGATCGAATTCGTCTAACGGCTTTGATGACAATAGAAAACCTTTTTTTCTAACGTTTAAGGTATCTGAAAAAAAATTGATTTCGGTAGCTAAGGGACCATCTTCATAAACTTTTGGAGAATAAAGACGCCAATTTTCGTCTATCTCAGCTTTAATTGTAAGCTTTAATTCTCCATTTTTAATATCAGAAACCGCAAAATCCCATTTTACGGGCTCTTGTGAATAACAAGAAAACGCGATTAAACAAAAAAGGAATATTTGTATTTTTTTCAACTTAATTTCAAAATTAAGGGATTTTCTTGTTTTTCTCCTGCTGCAAATCTTCGATCAACTCTTTTTCCAATCACCCATACTATTTTTTCAGCAGAACAGAGTAACCATTGTTTTTCTTTATCCACGAGAGAATACTTTTCGTCTTTAAAATACTTACTTAGTTTTTTCTTTCCTTTCATTCCGGATGGATAGAAGAAGTCACCCGAAATTGATTTTCTAATTACCAATTCACAGTCTAATTTTGATCTATCAAGAATAGCATATTCTCCTGTATTTCTTGATTGTTTAACTATTTCAATTTTTATATCCTTATTAAAGGATTTTTTTTTATCCCATTTATAAAATTCGTTAATTCTTTTTTTGCTTATTTTTTGTAAAATTAAATGGTCTCTATTAGAAATCAATCTGTATTTTTTTGACTCTAAAAACTTTCCTGTCTCAGAATTTACAATTGAAAACAGATCTTTCTCATTTAAAAAACCAAACTCAAAAAATATCTCATAAATAAAGAATTCGTTTGGTTGTAGTTTTTTTAAGTCCTTTTTGTTAATTATAAAGCAATCCTTTTTTTTAATAAAATTTTCTTTTTTCCAGGCTTTTAGTATGTTATGAAGGGCATGCTTTGACTCATTTAAATAAATCAAGCTCTTTTTAGAATTATTAATCCAATTGGGGAATATTTTCAATAGCTCAGGAGTAATTTTGTTTCGTATTTTATTTCTTGTGTATAAATTTTGTGAATTTGATGAATCTTCTCTCCAGATAATTTCATTTTTATGTGCATACAATTCTATATCCTGCCTTGAAAAAGATCTTAGAGGCCTTAAAATCGGAAAATCAGATATACCTGTAAGCCCCCTTAATCCTGAACCTCTTGAGAAATTAATAAGAAATGTCTCAAACTGGTCATTCAAATTATGAGCTGTAACAATATAATTTAAATGATGGTCTTTCAATAGATTTTTCATCCATGAATATCTTAATTCTCTAGCAATCATTTGAATTGATTTTCCAGATCGTAAAGCCTCTTTTTTTGTTTCAAATGATTTAGAAAAAAATGTAATTGAGTTTTCTTCACACTTTTCTTTAACAAATTCTTCATCTCCGGTACTTTCATTTGCTCTAAGCATAAAATTACAATGAGCCACACAAAAATCAATGTTTAATTTTTTAAAAATATCAAACAAAACCATACTGTCTATACCTCCACTACATGCTAAAAGCATAATGTCACCTTCCTTTAATTCATATTTTTTTATGTGTTCTTTTACTTTATTAAACATTTTATAAAAACGAAATTTTGTAATCTAAAGGTTTAAAATCAAATTTTATTTTTTTTTTTAATAATAAAAGATATAAATTTGCATCCAAATGAATAAATATTTTTTAAATATAAAAGCGCGTAACAACCGTTCCTTTCGTCCTCTAAACTTAAGGGGATAAATTCATTTTTGGCTCTTATAGAGCATTTCTAAATAAAATTTATTAACTCAGAAAACGAAAAGTTTATAACTATTCAGTGAAAATATATATATCAAATATCAAACATAAAAAATTTGCAGAGCAAATAAGCAAATGCATTGATGAATCAGCTAAGATGAGGGGTACTGGTATTGCCAGAAGAACCCCAGAATACATCATAAAAAAAATAGAAGCTGGCAATGCAGTTATTGCTCTTGACAAAGAGGAGTTTGCCGGTTTTTGTTACATAGAGAAATGGGGGCACGGAAAATATGTTGCTCATTCAGGCTTGATAGTTGCACCAAAATTTAGAGGAAAAGGTTTAGCTAAGAAAATCAAAACTGAAATTTTTAATCTTTCTAAGAAAAAGTATCCAGATTCAAAAGTTTTTGGAATAACCACTTCTAAAACTGTAATGCGTATTAACTTTGAATTAGGATATAGACCGGTTCCTTTTTCAGAGTTGACCGACGATCCAGAATTTTGGAAGGGCTGCAGAACTTGTGTGAATTATGATATATTAACTAGAACTGATAAAAAAATGTGTTTATGTACTGGCATGCTAAACGATAAAAAAAAATAATATGAAAAACAATAAAGTTGTTCTTGCTTACAGCGGCGGACTTGACACAAGCTTTTGTCTTAAAAAACTCATTGACGAGGGGTTTGATGTTTATCCAATTCTAATTAATACGGGTGGTTTTACAAAAAGTGATCTAAAATTGATAAAGCATAATTCAAAGGTGATAGGCTCTAATAAGTTTGAATCTATTAATGCTGAAAAAGATTTTTATGAAAAAATTATTCGATTTTTAATTTATGGAAATATTTTAAAAAACTCAACCTATCCATTATCAGTGAGCTCAGAAAGAATTATTCAAGCAATTGAAATTATAAAGTATGCAAAAAAAATTAAAGCTTCTTCAATTGCCCACGGAAGCACAGGTGCTGGTAACGATCAGGTTAGATTCGATTTAATTTTTCAAATTTTATCAAGTGATATAAAAATTATCACCCCAATTAGGGATAATAAATTTTCTAGAGAAGAAGAAATAAGTTTTCTTAAAAAAAATGGTATTAAATTAAACTGGGATGAAAAAAAATATTCCATCAACAAAGGCCTATGGGGAACAAGTATTGGTGGAAAAGAAACTTTAGGATCAAGGCATAACATTCCTGAAAGTGCCTATCCTTCAAAAGTTGAGAAAAAAAAGGAAGAGAACATTTCTCTAACATTTAAAAAAGGTGAGATTGTAGCTGTCAACAATTCAAAAGCGACTCCAATTGAAAACATTAAAAAAATTGAAAAAATAGCAAGCAAATTTGGAATCGGCAGGGATACTCATGTTGGAGATACAATAATAGGAATTAAGGGAAGAGTTGGTTTTGAAGCAGCTGCTCCAATTTTAATAATTAAAGCCCATCATCTTTTAGAAAAACATACGCTTACTAAGTGGCAATTGATATACAAGGAGCAATTATGCATAAATTACGGTTTATTGCTTCACGAAGGACAGTATCTTGATCCCGTTATGAGAGATATAGAACAATTTCTAACAAGTAGTCAAAAAAATGTTTCTGGAGATGTCTTTATAAAACTCAACCCATACAGGTATGAGTTTGTTGGAATTAAATCAAAATTTGATTTAATGGATTCAAAATTTGGAAATTATGGCGAGATGAATAAAAAATGGTCCGCTGATGAGGTAAAAGGATTTATTAAAATACTTTCTAATCAAAATAAGATTTATCAAAAAATTAATAAAAATGACTAAAAAAATTGGTGTTGTAGGAGGTTCAGGTTACACAGGGGGTGAATTAATTAGGATACTAGTCAATCATCCGAATGTTGAAATTGATTTTGTTTACAGTAGAACTAATGATGGAAAAAAAATCCAAGATATTCATTCAGACTTGATTGGAAAAAACCTTCCTTTTTTTACCAAAAAAGTAAATAAAAATATTGATGTTGTTTTTCTTTGTTTAGGACACGGAAACAGTTCAAAGTTTTTGAAAGAAAACTCTTTTTTAAAAAAAACAGTGATTATTGACTTAAGTAATGACTTTAGATTAAAAAATAATAATTCATTTAAAGATTTAAATTTTGTTTACGGTCTTCCTGAATTAAAAAGAGAGAGTATTAAAAACGCTAAGGCTATTGCAAATCCTGGTTGTTTCGCTTCTCTATTACAATTAGCGTTATTGCCATTGGCTGAAAATGGTTTACTAAAAGAAGAAATTCATTCAAACGCTACAACTGGCAGTACTGGTGCCGGAGTTGGTATGTCTGAAACCTCTCACTTTAGTTGGAGAAACAATAACCTTTCATGGTACAAAGCATTTAACCATCAACATTTAGATGAAATAATTGAAAATATAAATTTTAGTAAAATCAATTTAATCCCCCAGAGGGGAAATTTTACTAGAGGTATTTTTCTAACATGCTATACTAAATTTGAACATAATTTAAACTATGCTAAAAAAATATTTGAAGATTATTACAAATTTGAGCCCTTTACATTTATGAGTAAAAATGAAATATCATTAAAACAAGTTGTTAACACAAATAATTGTGTTTTACACCTACATAAACATAAAGATAAATTACTCGTTACTGGTGCTCTTGACAATTTAATAAAAGGAGCATCTGGTCAAGCAGTTCAAAATTTGAATATTATAATGGGTTGGGGTGAAAAGTTGGGTTTAGAATTCAAAGCAAATATATTTTAAAGATGAAATTATTTGATGTTTATTCTCTTTTTGATGTTACACCAATAAAAGCTAAAGATGTATATGTATATGACGATGCTGGAGAAGAATATTTAGATTTATATGGTGGGCATGCAGTAATTTCAGTTGGTCATTCACATCCATATTTTGTAGAAAACATCAAATCACAACTTGATAAAATATCATTTTATTCAAATTCAGTAAAAAATCCCTTACAATCGGTTCTTGCTGAAAAAATCAATGAGCATGCAGATCTTGGAGATTATCAGCTTTTTCTTTGTAGTAGCGGTGCAGAATCAATAGAAAATGCATTAAAACTTGCTTCTTTTCATACGAACAAAAAAAGAGTAATTGCATTTAAAAACAGTTTTCATGGAAGAACTTCTGCAGCAGTTGCAGTAACTGACAACGATAAAATAAGTTCACCTTTAAATAAACAACAAAATGTCACTTTTTTAAAATTAAATGATTATGAAAATCTTGAAATAGAACTAAAAAAAGGAGACGTCTGTGCTGTGATTTTTGAAACAATTCAAGGAGTCGGTGGATTGGATATGCCAAAGGGAGATTTTATTTGCTATATGGATAAATTATGTAAGCAGTATGGGACATGTCTTATAGCTGATGAGGTCCAATCTGGTTTTTCTAGATCAGGTAAATTTTTTGCTTACCAATTTAACGATATAAAACCTGATATAATTACCATGGCTAAAGGAATGGGAAATGGGTTTCCTGTAGGTGGTATTTTAATTAATTCAAAAATTAAACCCAGTATTGGTCTTTTAGGAACTACATATGGAGGAAACCATCTTGCCTGCATTGCCTCAATTTCAGTTTTGGATATTATAAAAAACCAGAATTTACAGAAAAATGCCAGCTTACTGGAATCATATTTTAAAGATTCAATTAATACAATGAATATCTGTAAGGTAAAGGGAAAAGGGCTTATGCTTGGTTTAGAATTTGATTTTGAAGTATCCGAGCTTAGAAAAAAACTTGTTTATGAAAAAAGAATTTTTACCGGAAGCAGTAGCAATAAAAATCTTATAAGAATATTACCACCATTGACAATTGGCAAAAAGCATCTAAATATCTTTTTTGATGCATTAAAAGATATTTTATGAAAAATTTTATTTACACATCTGATATAATTGACTTAAATAGCTTTATAGATAAATCGATAAAGTTGAAGGAAACCCCCAATAAGTATTCTATGATAGGAGATAATAAAACTTTGGGAGTGATTTTTTTTAATCCTAGCTTAAGGACTAGACTAAGTACTCAAAAAGCTGCTCAAAATCTAGGTATAAAAACCGTTATAATGAACTTTAAAGGTGAGGGATGGCCAATTGAATTAGAAGATAAAATAGTCATGGATCAAAATAAGTCAGAACATATTAAGGAGGCTGCAAGGGTCTTGTCAATCTATTGTGATTTTATTGCTGTTAGGGCCTTCCCATCTTTAGAGAACAAAAAAGAAGACCTCGCAGATAAAGTTATAAACGGTTTTAAAAAATATGCTAGCGTCCCAGTAATAAACATGGAAAGTTCAATAGCACACCCTTTGCAAGCTTTAGCTGATGCAATAACAATACAAGAGAATAAAAAAAATAAAACTCCCAAAATTGTTCTCTCGTGGGCACCCCACCCAAAAGCTTTACCTCATGCTGTAGCAAACTCATTTATTAATATAACAAAAAGAATGGATGTGGAACTTACAATTACTCACCCGGAAGGTTACGATCTTAACCCAGATGTTACAAATGGTATTTACGTTACCAGTGATCAAAATGAAGCTTTTAAAAATGCTGATTTTATTTATGCAAAAAATTGGTCGTCATTTAATGATTACGGTAAAGTGCTTAAAAAAGACCTTGACTGGATGATTACAAAATCAAAGATGAATTTAACAAACAATGCTAAGTTTATGCACTGTTTGCCTATCAGAAGAAATGTTGTTGCATCCGACGAAGTGATTGACAGCAATAGCTCCTTGATTTTAAATCAAGTTGAAAATAGAATATATTCTGCTCAATCAGTTTTAAAAACAATTATTGAGAATGGATAAGTTAACAGTTTTAAAAGTTGGTGGCGCAGTTACACAAAATAAATTACTACTTGATAAATTCTTAAATAATTTCACAAAAATCAAGGGTAAAAAAATTTTGGTTCACGGAGGGGGTAGAGAACTAGATGTTCTTTTAAAAAAGAACAATCATCCTATTAAAATGCTAAATGGCAGAAGAATTACAGATAAAAAGACTCTTGATTACGCATTAATGGTTTATGCTGGAAAAATAAACAAAGAGATTGTAGCTAAACTCCAATCTTTAAAATTAAACTCATTAGGTCTTTGTGGAGCAGATGCAAACTCTGTCCTATGTGAAATCAGAAGTAAAGAAGAACTAGATTATGGATATGTTGGAGATGTAGTTAGCATAAACTCAGATTTTTTCAAATTAATTTTAGAGAATAATATAATTCCTGTTTGTAGCTCCATAACTTATGATAAAGATGGGGTACTATTAAATACAAACGCTGACACCATTGCCTCTGAAATTTCTTCAAATATGTCAAAAATCTATGAAACTCAGTTATGGTATTGCTTTGAGGAAAAAGGTGTATACCAAGATAGTATGCAAAAAAAATTAATTGATAAATTGGATATGGCTACTTATAAAAGCTTAAAGTCTAAAGGGATTATTTCTAAAGGAATGATACCAAAAGTGAATAATTGCTTTAATGGACTTAAAAAAGGGATTTCAAAAATACTTATTGGTTCTTTAAATGGGATCATAGAAAACAAAACTTACACAGAAATTATTCCGTAATGGTTGACAAAAATCAAAATCATATAGAACTCCTTAAAGATTTGATTTCTATTCCCTCATTTTCAGGAAAAGAGGATAAAAGTGCAGACAGAATTGAGAATTGGTTTATAGAAAATGGTATAAAATGCAGTAGACATAAAAACAATATATATGCATTTAACAAATATTATAAAAAAGAGAAAAAAACACTTCTTTTAAATTCTCATCATGATACGGTAAAACCCAACGAAGGGTATAGTAAAGACCCCTACAATCCTGAAATGTCTAATGGTAAAATATATGGTTTAGGAAGTAACGATGCTGGGGGAGCTCTAGTAACTTTACTTAATACATTTAAGGATTTTTATGATAATAAAAACTTAAAAGTAAATTTAATAATTGCTGCCACTGGTGAAGAAGAGAATTCTGGGCCTAACGGACTCAAATGCTTACTTAAAAGGCTACCCCCAATCGATTTTGCAATTGTAGGAGAGCCAACTTTAATGAAAGCTGCAATTGCAGAAAAAGGATTGATTGTTTTTGATTGTATTATTAAAGGAAAAGCCTCTCATGCAGCTCATCCCAACTCTGAAAATCCAATTTCAAAAATACCAGACATTATAAAATCTTTTGAAAAAATTAGATTCAAAAAAATATCTAAACTTCTTGGGCCTGTAAAATTGACCATCACTCAAATAAATGCAGGAACTCAACACAATGTTGTTCCTTCATCCGTTGAAATGGTGTTAGATGTAAGAGTAAACGAATTATACAGCAACGAAGAAATAGTAGAGTTAATTAAAGAAAATGTAAACGCCGATGTTTACCCAAGATCAGTGGATTTAAATTCATCATCAATTTCAAATAACCACCCAATTGTCAAAGCGGTGAATGAAATTGGTATTCCTGTTTACGGCTCCCCTACTCTTTCAGATCAGACAAAATTATCATGTCCCTCTATAAAAATAGGGCCAGGTGACTCATCTAGATCACACACAGCCAATGAATTCATTTACACCAATGAAATTGAGAAAGGTTACGAGATAATGAAAAAACTAATTAAAAAGTTAATAATATGAATATGTGGGGAAAAAATAAAAAAGAAGACGAAAATATAAAAAACTTTACTGTGGGTGAAGACAGACAGTACGATCTTTATTTGGCTGAATTCGACTGTGAAGGTTCTATAGCTCACGCAAAAATGCTGTCAAAAGCAGGATTTTTGAAAGCTGAGGAGGAGAAAAAAATTATAGAAGTTCTTCAAGAAATCAAAAAGCATGCAAAAGCTGGGAATTTTATAATAGAAAATGATTACGAAGACATACATTCTAAGATTGAATCTATATTAATTGAAAAACTTGGAGAAACAGGAAAGAAAATACATACAGCAAGATCCAGAAACGACCAAATCCTTACATGTTTAAATTTATATTTCAAAAGTGAACTAAAATCAATCAAAAAATTAATCATTCAATTCTTTGATAAACTTTTAGTTTTGGCAGATAAATATCAAAATGACTTTATGCCAGGATATACCCATCTTCAAGTTGCCATGCCATCTTCATTTGGACTCTGGTTTTCGGCTTATGCAGAAACCCTCATAGATGATTTACTCTTATTAGACGCCGCCTTCAAAACTGCTGATCAAAGCCCATTAGGTAGTGCTGCCGGATTTGGAAGCTCATTTCCTATTGATAGAAATTTTACAAAAGATGAAATGAAATTTAAACACTTAAAAGTAAACTCATTAGCTTCACAAATATCAAGAGGTAAAATTGAAAAGTCAATTTCTTTTTTTATTAACAGCTTAGGATCAACTATTTCAAAATTTTGCATGGATATCTGTCTATACATGGGTCAAGACTTCTCATTTATTAGTTTTCCAGATAACCTCACTACCGGTTCAAGTATAATGCCACATAAAAAAAACCCGGATTTATTTGAAATAATTAGAGCAAAAGGAATGAAATTACAGAGTGTGAATATTGAGATTTCTTTAGTCAGTTCAAGTCTTCCAAGTGGATATCATAGGGATTTTCAAATAATTAAAAAAACTATAATTGATAGTATAGAGGAAACAAAGGAGATTTTAAATGTCATATGTAGTGTAATACCTAAAATTAAAATCAATAAAAAATTAGAGCTAAATAACAAGTATGCCTATACATTCAGTGTAAATAATTTAAACAAAAAGGTCCAAGATGGTACTTCTTTTAGAGACGCATATTTAGATTTAAAAAAGGATATTAATGAAGGAAATTACGAGCCACTTAAAGATGCTGAATATTCGCACATTGGGAGCATAGGAAACTTATGTATTGATAAAATAAAAGAAAAAATGAAAAGTTTAATTGATTAAATCAGTTAGGGTGTTTAATTTCCATACAGTAATAGAGAAGTACTATTAACCTTCAATTTTGAAAAAAATTTTCACTTATTTTATTTTATTCCTACTAGGTTTTTTCGGTTACAAAGGGCTCTCGCTTTTTTATTATAAATATTTAAATAAACCATATGAAAATGCGGATAAAAACATCAAAGTAAACCTAAAAAATGACTCTGATAAGGTTTTATCTGCTCTTATTTACTCAGCTGTTGGAGCTTTTGATCACAAAGATGCGATTAAGGCTTTTAAAGTAGAAATTAGAAAAATGGGGATTATAAACAATTGGCATCTTGAATTTAGCAATGATCCAAGTCTATTTAACAATGAATCTCTAAAAAATTACAATGTTGTAATATGGAATAATTCTACCGGAAATACTTTAGATGAAAAACAGATGAATTCATTTGAAAATTATATTGAAAACGGAGGTGGTTATGTTGGCATACATGGTGCTGGTGATAGTTCAAAAAAATGGAAATGGTACTATGAGGTTCTTTTGAAAGCAAGATTTAGTCATCATCCTAATAGAGAATATCAGTTCCAAAATGGAACTTTAGAAAAAAAATGTAATTCTAATTTTTCTAATTGTGAAAAATTACCAAATAGGTGGGATAGAGAGGAAGAGTGGTACGTATTTAATGAAAGTCCAAAAAAAAAGGGATCAAATGTGATTTATAATTTAATTGTAAATAATTTGGTGATGACAAATATTAAAGATGGTGTAATTCGTGAGTCAAGCATGGGTGATGATCATCCAATTGTTTGGACAAATTGTGTCGGTAAAGGAAAAGCATTTTATTCAGCAATGGGTCATAAAGGCAAATATTTTTTAGAACCATTGCATTTGGAGGTTATTAAATCAGGTATTTTATGGGCTGCTGATAAATCCGCTAAATGCAATTAATTTCAATCAAATATGAAGGGGCCTGTTTTCACTAGCTGCTAAAGCGGCTTCCTTAACTGCTTCAGCGTATGTTGGGTGAGAATGACTCATTCTAGCAATATCCTCTGCAGAGGCTCTAAATTCCATTGCAGTTACGGCCTCAGATATTAAGTCAGCTACCCTAGGACCAACCATATGGACGCCAAGTACTTCGTCAGTGGACTTATCGGCAAGTATTTTTACAAAACCATCCGTATGCATACTGGCTCTTGCTCTCCCAAGTGCACGCATAGGAAATTGGCCTGTTTTATAATCAACTCCCAAACTTTTTAGCTCCTCCTCTGTTTTTCCCACAGATGCTGCCTCAGGCCATGTATATATAACATTGGGGATAAGATTATAATCAATGTGTGGTTTTTGGCCAGCTAAAATTTCTGCAACCATTACACCTTCCTCTTCAGCTTTGTGAGCTAACATAGTTCCACGGACTACATCTCCTATGGCATAAATATTTGATTCTGAAGTTTGCAAATGATCATTAACCTCAATTTGTCCATTTTGATTTAAAGTAATATTTAAATTTCCAAGTCCTAGATTTTCTGTGTAAGGTTTTCTTCCAACTGACACTAAACAATAATCCGCTGTTAATGACATCTCCTGATCTTTAACATCTAATGCTTTAACATGTACGTTTTTTCCTACCCTTTCAACTTTATTAACCTTATGATTTAGATAAAATTTGAAACCATGTTTCTTAAACACCTTTGTTAATTCACGTGATATTGAACTATCCATGAGTGGAGTAATTCGATCAGCATATTCTATGACTGAGATTTCAGAACCAAGCCTATTGTATACCTGACCAAGTTCCAAACCTATAACCCCACCGCCAATAATTATAAGATTTTTAGGTATTTCTTTAAGTTTTAATGCCTCAGTTGAAGTTATAATTCTTTCCTTATCAATATCAATAAATGGTAAATTAGAAGGTTTAGATCCGGTAGCTATTATAAAATTTTTTGAATAAATTTTCTCCTTGCTACCACTCAAAAGAATACTTTCTTTGTCGACAAATGTAGCATGTCCATAAAAAACTTTTATTTTATTTTTATCCATTAGATAGTTTATTCCTTTAGTTGTGTCTTCAACTACCTTAGATTTTCTAGAAATCATTTTTTCAAAATTGATTTTTATTCCTTTTGGAACCTCAATTCCATGAGCATCAAAATTATTTATGAGCTCCTCATAGTGATGAGAAGAATCCAGTAATGATTTTGATGGAATACATCCAACATTTAAACATGTACCTCCAAGAGTTTTGTATTTTTCAACTAAAGCTGTTTTCATACCTAGTTGAGCACATCTAATCGCAGCTACATATCCCCCAGGACCAGAACCTATTACTGCAACATCAAACTTTTCCATAGATTATATTTATCTATAAAATTAAATGATTCTAATTATTTTTGAATCTTATTTATTAAAATTTATTTTATAAATAATTTAAATACATTAAGTTTAATTATTAATGAAAGAAAAAAAAATAGAAATCGGCATTACAGCTTCGATTTTACCAATAATAATCCTAATTATTTTACTTGCAGTAAATGTTGGAATTTATGGAGATGATTCTTTAAACGGATCTAACCAATTTATTTTACTTGTTGGAGCTTTTACAGCAGCTATAATCGGATATTTTCATAAGATAAGCTATAAAAAAATAATTAATTCTATTAGTAAAAGTGTAAAAACTACAACTTCTCCGATATTAATTTTACTTTTTGTTGGTGCATTGGCTGGAACTTGGTTGATAAGTGGAATTATTCCTGCTATGATATACTATGGACTTCAAATTTTTCATCCGTTATTTTTTCTGCCTGCATGTGTAATTATTTGTGCAATTATATCAATTTCAACTGGCAGTAGCTGGACTACATCGGCAACAATTGGAATTGCTCTGGTTGGAATAGGAAAAGCAATGGAGATTAATACCGGAATCGTTGCTGGAGCGATTATATCTGGAGCATATTTTGGAGATAAATTATCACCACTTAGTGATACTACCAATTTGGCTGCCGCAATGGCAAACTCAAATCTTTTTAATCACATTAGATATATGACACTTACAACAGTACCAAGTATCATAATCTCTCTTTTATTTTTCATATTAATTGGTTTTTTTCAGGTAACAACAGAAGATGTTAATAATATATCTTTAGTCAACTCTATTAAAGAAAAATTCTTCATAAACCCTATTTTATTTACTGTTCCTATTATAGTAATAGTTATGATTTTAAAAAAAACACCTCCTTTAATAGCACTGATGACAGGAACTATTTTAGCTGCGCTATTTGCACTGGTTTTTCAACCAAATATTGTTCTTGAAATAACAAATTCAAATAAACTAACATTAAATTCAGCTTACAGAGGAATAATTGATGCGATAACAATTGAAACAAACATAAAATCATCAAATGAAATTTTAGCAGAATTATTTAAGTCTGGTGGAATGAAAGGTATGTTAGGTACAATATGGCTAATCATTTGTGCTATGGTATTTGGTGGTGTAATGGATGCTATTGGGGCACTCAAAAAGATTAGCGAAAAACTTCTTGAAAAAGCAGAAAACACATTTCAGTTGATTTTTAGCACCTCAGCATCCTGCCTTACTGTCAATTTAACCGCTTCCGATCAATACTTATCAATTGTTGTCCCTGGCAAAATGTTTCAAAAAGCATATCAAAAAAGAAATTTAGCAACCGAAAATCTTAGTAGAACACTTGAAGATTCTGGCACTGTAACTTCCGTACTAATTCCTTGGAATACTTGTGGAGCTTATCAGTCAAGTGTCCTTGGTGTTTCTGTCATTGATTATTTCGCTTATGCTGTATTTAATTTGATATCTCCTTTTGTTACACTTATTTATGCTTATTTTGGAATAAAAATTAAAAAACTAATTCCCTAAGAATCTATTTCACCCTTTTAATTAATAGGATTAACATTCATTTATTTTAAAGTCAATATTTTGTAAATTTGATATTAATAAAAATAATCCTCGAATCAATACTAATACCTAGGTGTCAAAAACAACAAGCGAAGTTAATTATAACAGAAAACGTTCTAGAGAAATCCTTTTTGGTTCTTTTCTTATAATTATATCTTTTCTTCTTTTTATATCGCTATCATCTTATTTTTTTACTTGGGAAAATGATCAAAGTAATATTAACAAGATTTTAGATAGAAATATTGACTCTAAAAATGTATTAAAAAAAATAGGGGCTGAAATTAGCCATATATTCGTATACGAGGGATTTGGTGCTTCATCACTCATTTTTTCATTATTATTATGCATCACTGGTCTTTCACTTTTTTTTGAATTTAAAAAACTGAGTTTACTTAGAACATGGAGTTGGGGACTATTCTACACCATTTTATTGTCCCTTATATTGAGTCAAGTTAAAACAATTTTTCCATTTCTGGGTGGGACCGTAGGCTATGAAATAAGTGATTTTATAATTGATTATACGGGCATTATTGGATTTTGGTCGATTATTTTATTTCTTACTTTATTCTCTATGGTTATTCACTTTAAAATTTTACCAAAGAAAATTGCAGCAGATTTTTGGAATCAAGAAGAAAAGGATATTGAATCAGATGAAGATGAAGGTAATATTATAATAAATGAATCCATTATTTCTAATACAGAAAATTTAGATGATAATGATAATGAAGATTATACAAAAACTGAAGTTGATTCCAATAATTATAACGAGGTCAAAGAGAAAAGTGACGACGTTGTGATGGAAATATCAAAAAATAAAGAGGAAGAGACTGTAGAAGATGTTTCTGCAAATCTTGTGGAAAAATACGGAGAATTTGACCCTACTTTGGAACTTAGTGGATTCAGATCTCCTAGTTTAGAACAATTAAAAGATTATGGAAGCGGATCAATTAAAATTGATGAAAAAGAACTTGAATCAAACAAGAACACAATCATTGAAACACTTCGAAATTATAAAATTGAAATTGCTAAAATTAAAGCTAATATTGGCCCAACCGTAACTTTATACGAAATTGTTCCTGCTGCAGGAATAAGGATTTCCAAAATTAAAAACTTGGAAGATGATATAGCTTTATCTCTTTCTGCACTTGGAATTAGAATAATTGCTCCGATTCCAGGAAAAGGGACTGTAGGTATTGAAGTTCCAAATAACAACCCCGCAATTGTATCAATGAAATCAGTCATCTCGTCACAAAAATTTCAAAATGCAGAAATGGAATTGCCAATAGCTTTTGGTAAAACTATAAGTAATGAAACCTTTACCGTAGATTTAGTCAAAATGCCACACTTACTTATGGCTGGGGCAACCGGTCAGGGAAAGTCTGTTGGATTAAATGTTATATTAACTTCACTTCTTTATAAAAAACATCCATCGGAAGTTAAATTCATTCTTGTAGACCCAAAAAAGGTTGAGTTAAATATTTATAGTAAAATTGAAAGGCATTACCTAGCAAAGTTGCCGAATTCAGAGGAATCTATAATTACTGACAATAAAAAAGTAATATATACCCTAAATTCACTTTGCATAGAAATGGATAACAGATATGAGTTACTAAAAAATGCAATGTGTAGAAACATTAGAGAGTATAATCAGAAATATAAATCCAGAAAATTAAATCCTGATAATGGTCACAGATTCCTGCCTTATATTGTATTGGTAGTTGACGAATTTGCAGATCTAATCATGAGCGCTGGAAAAGAAGTTGAAACACCCATCGCAAGATTGGCTCAACTTGCAAGAGCAATAGGAATACATTTGATTATAGCAACACAAAGACCTTCAGTAAATGTAATAACAGGTATAATAAAAGCAAATTTTCCGGCTAGAATAGCATTTAGAGTTACTTCAAAAATTGATTCGAGAACTATTTTAGATGTAAGTGGCGCTGACCAATTAATTGGAAGGGGAGATATGCTTTACACTCAAGGAAACGAACTTATAAGAATTCAATGCGCATTTGTGGATACACCCGAAGTTGAAAAAATTTCTGAATTTATAGGATCTCAGAAAGGCTATCCAGATGCTCATTTACTTCCAGAGTTTTCGGGAGAAGAAAACGAAATAGGTGAAATCAATATTGAGGATAGAGATGAGTTATTTGATGAAGCCGCAAAAGTTATTGTTATTGCTCAACAAGGCTCAGCTTCATTAATCCAAAGAAAGTTAAAACTTGGCTATAATAGAGCTGGCCGCATTATCGATCAGATGGAAGCTGCGGGTATCGTTGGCCCCTTTGAAGGAAGTAAAGCAAGACAGGTATTAATACCTGATTTAAGTACACTTGAACAATTTTTAAGAAATGACAGCTAAATTAAATTTTATACTAAAATTAATTTTATTACAAATAATACCATATTGCCTTGCATTCAGTCAAGGTCATGAGAAATCTAGAATGCTTCTTGATAGAGTATCAAAAAATATGCTTAGTAAGGAAAATATGAATTTTGAATTTGTATACAAACTTGAAAATAGTAAAGAAAAAATTACTCAAGAAATTAAAGGAAATGCACAAATTTCTGGAGAAAAATACAAATTGAATTTTATGGATATTCAACAAATTTATGATGGTTACAAAACTTACACTATTATTCCAGAAAACGAAGAGATAAACATTGAAACTGGTGATGGAAACTCAGATTTAATGATTAAACCAACTAATTTAATAAACTTTTACACAAGTGGATATGGATATGAATGGGATATAAAACAAATTGTAATGGGCAGAACAATTCAATACGTAAAATTATTGCCTATTGAAGAAAATAGTGATGTAAAATATCTTTTAATTGGTGTTGATATTAATAATCTAAATCTATTTAAAATAATAGAAATTGGTAAGAATGGTACAAATACAACTTTAAAAATAGAAAATCAATCATACAATATTTCACTTCCTGAAAACCACTTTAATTTTGATACTGAATTATATAAAGATTATTTTATAAATGAAGATTCTTAATTTATACATCTTAAAAGCTTATACAAGTAGACTTATTTCCGTGTTTATTGTGTTAATGCTAATTTTCATAATTCAAACCTTTTGGCTCTTTATAGATGAGTTTGCTGGAAAAGGATTAGATTCTGAGACAATATTCAAGTTTTTGATTTATTATACCCCAAAACTATTCCCATTAGTTTTTCCTTTATCAGTTTTACTTTCATCAATCATGACTTATGGTTCTTTGGCGGAAAATAATGAATTCACAGCAATGAAATCAACTGGAATTTCACTTCAAAAGTCAATGAAATTATTGATTATATTTCATCTATTTTTAGGCTTCGGTAGTTATTATTTTTCAAATTATATCATTCCTTTAGGAGAGTTTAAGTATTATAATTTAAGGAGAAACTTGGCTAAACTAAAACCAGCATTAGCAATTACTGAAGGGGTTTTCAATGAAATAGGGGAAATAAATATTAAAGTTTCTAAAAAATTTGGTGAAGACAATCGTTTTCTTGAAGATGTAATTATTCATGAGAAGTCTCCTGATAATAAAAATAGAATTGTAATCAAGGCAAAAAGTGGTGAGCTAGTCTCGGCAAGTATTGACCAAGAGTTGAAATTAATTCTATTTAATGGAAATAGATATGAAGAGATTTATACTAAAAAACCTGATGAGAGATTAAGATACCAACATGCCAAAGTTTCATTTGAAAAATATATTATGAATGTAGACTTGTCTGATTTTAATAATGTCGATTTAGCTGAAGAAAAATACACAAGTACATATAAAATGCAAAAAGTAAATGACCTTTACATGAGTATTGATTCTTTAGAAAAAAAATTTAGCGACTCTAAAAACACCTACGCAGAAAATTTAATTAAAACAAGGATTAATATAAATCCGAAAAAAGTTGATTTAAATCAAAAAAAATCAGCAAGGGTAAGTTCTATCTATTGTGAAAATCCGAATCCACTAACTTTTATTGTTGATTCGCTATATAATCAACACATTCTCACTTTGAATAGAGCTTCCAATAATGTAAAAACTATTATTAGAAACTTAGAATCAAAAAAAAGGGTTTTTTTTTCAAACCAAAAGGTCATTAATCTTCATAAAACTACTTTAAATGAAAGATACACACTTGGATTTAGTGTTTTTTTCCTTTTTATTATAGGTGCTTCTTTAGGAGCAATTATAAGAAAAGGTGGTTTAGGTTTACCAATTGTATTAGCTATACTTATTTTTTTGACCTATCATTATATAGGGTTATTTGGGAAAAATGCAGCAGAAGACAATACAATGTCACCTCTCCTAGGTAGTTGGATAGCTGTTATAATGATTATCCCTTTTGCTATTTACTTGGTAAATAGAGCAACAAACGATAGGGGTTTAATAAATTATAATTTTATTTTTAATCCTTTATCAGATATTTTTGAAAGAATTAAGAAAAAAGTCAGATGAGTAAAAAAGAAAAAATAAAGCTCGATAACATTGAAGATGCCATTGAATCAGTCGGGAAAGGTGAGGTTATTATTGTCGTTGATGATGAAAATAGGGAAAATGAAGGAGACTTTCTTGCCGCGGCTGAAAAAATTACTCCTAAAATAATAAACTTTATGGCTAAAGAAGGTCGAGGCTTAATTTGCGTTCCCTTGTCTGAAAAAAGGTGTAAAGAAATTAAATTAGACCGTATGGTTTCAAATAGCGCAGACCCTATGGGGACAGCTTTTACAATTTCTGTTGATCTTAAAGGAAATGGTGTTACAACAGGTATTTCTGCTAACGACAGAGCATTAACAATAAAAGCTCTAGTAGATCAAAAAACAAAGTCTAATGACTTTTCAAAACCAGGTCACATATTCCCTCTTATAGGTAAAGAGGGTGGTGTTTTGAGAAGAACAGGTCATACTGAAGCCGCAATAGATTTTGCTAGATTAGCCGGATTAAAACCCGCAGGAGTTATAGTTGAAATAATGAATGAAGATGGTTCAATGGCAAGACTTCCAGAGTTATATAAAGTATCAAACAAGTTTGGATTAAAAATAGTTTCTATTGAAGATCTTGTAGCCTATAGAATGGAACATGATAGCTTGATAATTAAACGTGAAGATACTTTTTTAAATACTCGATTTGGTGAGTTCAGACTTAGAGCATATCAACAAACCACAAATGATCAAGTTCATTTAGCGTTAACAAAAGGTACAATGTCTAAAAATGAATCTACTTTAGTAAGAATAAACTCTTCACAAAGCAGAAATGATCTATTAAGTTTATTAATGGGAACAAAGGAGGAAGAAATCGATAAAGTCTTTTCATTAATAAATAAAGAAGGTAAAGGAGCTGTTATTTTTATCAACCAGCCTGCAAAATCTGAAAATTTACTGGCCAGATTAAAGAAAATAAAAAAATTTAAAAGCAAAAAAGATAAGATACCAAGGCTCAAAATGGATTCAAGGGACTTTGGTATTGGGGCACAAATTTTACATGATTTATCAATAAGAAAATTAAGAGTTATAACCAATACAAAACAAAAACCAAGAGTAGGAATTACTGGATATGGACTTGAAATTGTCGACTACGTCAAGTTTTAAAAAAACCACAATTTTACAGCCATTACACTAACAACTATAACAAGAATCTGTTTAATTACCCCCTCTCCCTTTTCAACTGACCATCTGCTTGACCACCAAGCCCCTATTGAACTTCCTAAAGCTAGAATGAATCCTAATTTCCAATCGACCGCATTATTAAAAGCAAAAAGGAAGAGTGCGCCTGAGCTATATATTAAAACAAGTAATACTTTGGTTGCGTTTGTTTTAACAAGGGGTAATCTATTTACTTGATTTAAAAAAAACATGATAATAAAACCTATCCCGGCATTAATAAAACCTCCATATACTCCTATGAAGAAAAATGCCACTAGGCTTAAAAATAAATATTTCCCAGATGTTCTTTCAGGTAAATTATCTTTAAATGATTTTTTTCTTATCAGCATGATTAAAACCATTGTCACCATTACTACAGATAAAATCTTGTTAAATAAATATGGATTAATATCTATTGCTATTTGAGCACCTATTAATGCACCTACTAAAGAAGACAAACCTAAATATATACTGAAGGGATAGGAGGATATTCCTTTTGAATGATACCCTGCAGTTCCAAAAATTGATTGTATTAAAAGACCCACTCTATTTGTACCATTAGCAATATTAGGTGGTAAACCAGAGAATATAAGAATTGGTAAGGTTAAGAGAGAACCACCTCCAGCAAGAGTATTTATAACCCCTGCTATTAAACCCGATATAAAAATGATGATATATAAATAAATATTATCCAAAATTAATTTCAAATTTATGGATAACATACAAAAAAGTTTTAAACTTTAATTAAGCATACTATATTTGCAAAATCTATGGAGAAATGGCAGAGTGGTCGAATGCGGCAGTCTTGAAAACTGTTGAGGGTCACACCTCCGGGGGTTCGAATCCCTCTTTCTCCGCGTTTAAATTCCCTAATGTGTTTATTATAAACGTATTAGGGTTTTTTAGCTATAAAGGAACCCCTTCGCATATCAACTCATTATTATTAGTGTAAAAGACTAAATTTTTACCAGGACAACTTCCTACATATTCCTCTGAATAATTTACGTTTATTCGATCTAGAGTTTGACACCAATTAGTTGTGTAGGTTTCGGATCCCCAATTTTGAGTTCGAGACCATCCACTGCTACAAAAAGTTCTTATGCATGTCTCAGGAAGTGGACAATCACATCCTGTACTAGATTGATTTGTTATGACCTGATTTACTTTTCTATAATAATTACTCACTGCTGTATGAAATCCTCTATTTTGTTGACTTGTATCAGGTTTACTATCGTCTGTGAACCAAAGCATATCAGAAGTATATTGAAGGTTTACTCCAGAATCTTGTCCACAACCTGCAAAATGATTTAAAAAATTTGGAGTTTCATTACAGGTATGATCTATATTTAAAATATCGTGACCTAATTCATGCCAAATTAAATGAAAACCGTAGATAGTAGTATCAGAATATAATGGATTAGCATATGGTCTAGACATAAGTATTTGAAATTGCTCCTCCCAATAAGTTTTATTTATTTTAATTCTAACTTGATTATCTATACATCCACCAAATGAAGCTCCAGCAGCACCTGTAAAATTTGGATCTAAAATCATATTAGCACAACCTTCATGTACATAACTAAGATCAACTCCATATCGTTTTGCATCTAAAATAAAAACATCTAAATAACTATAGAGATTATTAGGATCTATTTGACTATAAATTGGATCTGCATAAAACCCAATCCCACTATAATCAGGGTCATTTATATTTAAAAAATTTGCCTTAATATTATTATCAGATTCAATGTCCATTGATAAAGGATTTACAGAAGTTGGTGTTGATATAGAGATGCCATCCCAACCGAGAAACCTATAACCATCAGAAGGATTAGCATTAATTAATACCTCCCCAGTTGAAATCGAAGTAATATCTACATCAACTTGACCAGCGTTTTTTAATTCAATATTTATATCAGATTTTATCAAAGTAGTTCCAGATGAAATGAAACTACCTAATCCCTCACTTGCTGTAAAAGTTGTAATTGTTTGGCTTGTTATATCAAAATTGTCACCATCTTCATTAATATCCGTTAGCAATTTTGATTCAATAGATAACAAAACTTCATCAGAACCAGTAACAGTAATTTCCCTTGTTTCATTAGTACCTTTAGAACCTGTTCTTGTTTGATTGAAATTTGTGGTCTGGTTGGTAAAATCTGGGCTCCAATTACCAAATGTTTCGGGTAGATTTGAATTATTTTCTTCAGAAGAAATGACATCGCTAGAATCAGATTTTGAACAAAAAAATAGAAACATTAAGAATACAAATGATAGTATTTTTTTCATAACAATACCTAATGTAACAAAAATTATTTAAACTATATAATACAAATAGCTGTATTTCAGCTATTTATAATCTTTATACAGATTATTGTACAATTAAATCAAATCAATTACAATCTCGAAATAATATTTATCAAGTTTAATATATTTATAATTGAAAAATCTAGTAACAGAAATTTATCAAACCTTGAAATCAAATAATCTCAAAAATTATAATACTCTAAAATATTTTGTCATCTTATTTACGTTGCTTAGCATCCTAATTAGTTGCGAACAAAGTGATGATAAAAAAATTAATCAATGGAGTGATTTTGTTGAATTTAGAAAAGGAAATATTCCTTTAATTATAGTAGCTCCCCACGGAGGAGATTTAAAACCAAAATGGATAGAAAATAGAGATTGTCAGGGTTCTGTAATTACAAAAGACCTTTATACCTTAGATATAGCTTTTCAAATTGAAAATGAATTAAATAATATGGGGTATCAACCATTTATAGTATACGCAAAAATTCACCGAATTAAGATAGACCTTAATCGTTCATTACAAACGTCACATTGTGAGGACGACACTTCAAATGAATTATGGCAATTATTTCACGATCAAATCTTTACTTTCCGTCAAGAGATTATAAATAATTATAATCGAGGTCTTTTAATAGATATTCACGGGCACGGGCACCCTATTCAACGTATAGAATTAGGATATCTGATTACAAGTCAAAAATTAAGAGAATTATCTAGTGATGAAACTTTCATACAACATAATGAAACCTCTATCAATAGTCTAATTGAAAACCACCCAGAAAATAAAAAATTAGGTGACTTACTTTTTGGAGATAATGCTCTTGGGAGTCTTTTGTCAAAAAATGGATTTCCAACTGTTCCGTCTTCTACAGACCGTGCCCCTAAATCTGGTGAACCATTTTTTTCAGGAGGAACAAATACTAAAAATTATGGATCAAAATACCAAAATGGTGTTGATGCAATCCAACTTGAACTAAACAGAAATGGTCTTCGTCAAGATAGTGAAGACAGAAAAAGATTTTCAAAAGTATTTGCAAAGATTTTAATTGATTACATGAAGTTCCATTATTCAGACATTTTTCCTTCTAATTAGAATCAAATACTATCTCATCAGCAACTAATTGACATTTTTTAGCCATTTTTTCTTCAACAATAAAATAATATATGTCCTTTTCATTATTATTTTTTTCAAAAACTCTTCTTGGAAATCCCAACGAAGATTGATTACTAATTTTGCTAAATATAACACACGCTGCTAAATAACTTCCAATGGGATTTGGATGTTTATTGTCAGAAGTAAACAAAGTTTGATTAGGAAATCTTAATTGAAATAAATCAAATGCTCTGCCTACAGGTAAAATATTAAAATCTAAAGATGGTTTAATATTTTCTAATTTGTCTTCAATAATCTTTGAAGAAGGAGTTGATAAATTATTATTTTTTAAAATATTTGGATAGCTCCACGTAGCATATAGAAATTTTCTAGAATTATGATTAGCAATTTTATGCATCAAGTTTAAATATTTTTGCGTCGTATCTATTGCCACAAGTGGATAATTACTGTATTCCTGAAAGATTAAATGGGTATATGTATTGTTTTTAATTTTATCGACACTATTTAATCCCTTTTCACTATTCCAGTGGTGCTTAAAGGAAGCTCCTCCTGCAGTAGACTGATGAACTTCCCAATTTAATCCTTTATATTTTGAAAATTGTTCAACCGTCATCGGTAAATTATAGTAAAACGTAAAACTGTTTCCTATCATTAGTAATTTTACCTTTTCCTGAGTAAATCCAAAAGAAAAAATAAAAAATACTAAAAAAAAGGAGCATTTATTCTTCATTGGATGGAAAATATTCCGTTGTACCTTCCCAGTCAGGATCGGCACATCCAATCCACTTTTGACCTCTTAATGCTATTGCATGAACACGACCAAATCGGGCAATTTCATCAATATATTTAATTGGTAATTTTTTATCTGCAAATGAAGCATTTAATTTCTCAATACCAGTGTGATTTTCAACCCATAAACTGTCGTTATAAGGATATACACGAGGTAATTTTAATGAAATTTCTAGAGAATGATTTTGACGGAAATAACGATCCGTTACTTGAGTAACAGCAGGAATAATACGACTGCCACCAGCAGCACCAAGAGCCAATAAAATCTTACCGTTTTTTTCTATTAAAGTTGGTGAAATATGAGAGTTTGCGCGATCACCGGGTTTGTAGTTTCCAAGATAACCTCCTAACGTTACAGCATACAAAAATCCCAATCCTTTGGAAGCAACTTTTGAACCCATAGTTGGTCCTATCGTCTGAGTTAATGCTACCACATTACCCCATTTGTCAGCGGTCGTTAAATGAGTTGTATGACCATCAATCGATGTCCATGAAATAGGCATTTCATCAGCAACTGATGATATTTCTTTTTGTTTATAAAATATTTCATTTGCTAACTGCTCCGCTTTTTCATAAGAAATGATTTCTTTTAATTTAATTGAATCAGTTTGTAAATCTCTAAATTGATATGCTTTTTCAGTAACTCTTCCGTGTTGTAAGGCCCATTCATTCTCATTTTCTGGAAGTTTTAAATTATCTAGAATTTGAAGAATTTGAATAGTTATAGCTCCAAATGATGGTAGAAATAGACTATGAATATTTTTATCAGCGAATTTGCCTGTTAAGATTTTACTTTCTAGAGCTTTATAATTTTTCAAATCTTCTAAACTCAATATGGAACCGTTAGATTGAAGATCGCTAACTATTTTATTTGCAATTTCTCCTTCATAAAAACCGGCCTTTCCTTTGTTCGCAATAGCTTCTAAAACTTTTGCCAAATCATTTTGTACAAATAAATCTCCTGCTTTATAACTTATAGAATCATTAGTCATAAAATGGTGACGTGTTCCCTCAAATTCGAGTAACTTATCTTTCACACTTTGTTGACGAATTGCTTCCCCTGGGAGCAATCTAAATCCTTCATTTGCATATTTAATAGCAGGTGCGATAACCTCGTCCAGTGGTAAGTTCCCTTTTCCCTCATGCAAAGAAAGAAGACCAGCTACAACTCCAGGTATTCCAATAGTAGGATAACCGTATTTAAACTTCTCATTCTTATCTACATAATTTCCAGGAACCTCAGTGGAGCCATCAATACCTGCAATATTTCCATTTGAAGTTTTATATATGACTTGAATTCTACCACCGAGGCCACTCATGCTTGGCTCTACTACTGACAAAGTGAAAGCAGCAGCAACTGAAGCATCAAATGCATTTCCACCTTTCTTATAAATTTCAATCCCAGTTTTAGAAGCTAAAGGATGTGCAGAAGATATTACAGAATTTTTAAAAGGACTTTGACTTGTTTTTTCACAAGAAAGAAAAAGTAAAATAAGAACAGTAAGTAGAGCTTTACTTGTCGATAAAGTCATATCCCAAACATTTTCTTTAAAAAAATTAGGGTTTGAAAAACTCAAACCCTAATTTATATTAATCTATTGATTAACAGGTGTTTTTACAAATATTCCAGGATCTTCAGCTGGTGCATTTGAATTGGAATTTAATTCATTTTGTGCGTAAGGCATCCTTTCAGGCTTTCGAGTATTATCTGCATCAACCATTATGTAAGGAACAGCAATTGCGCTATCTGATTTACGCAATCTACGTGCGTCATTGTATGGCATATGCATTCCGAAACCTGATACGTAACGTTCCTCCATGACCTCACGAAGAAAAGCATTGTCAGTTGTAATGCCATCAGCATTTTCTATTCCACCTGAATCGAAATCTGCCGCTACAAAAGGGGCATAATTGTAAGTTAATCCAGAAAAGCTGGAATTGAGATGACCACCACTGTTAAGCCAAGCACGAACATCGTTTAGATGTGGAAGACCAGCAGCAACACCACCAGATCTAGCAGCTGCTTCAGCCATAATGAGTTTATTTTCAAAATAGGTTACCATATTTTGAGGCTCACGTTCTTCAATAATTCCTGCATTACTTGTACCAGAAGCATCAATCATATAATACGCTCTTCGAGCTGTTTCGTCTGTTTTTGCATGATTTCTAGACAAAGTGTTAGTAGCATCCAAGATTTGTAGTAAAAAACTTTCTGTTCCGTCATCAGAGTTATTACCTAAATCACCTGCTCTTGATCCAGCAAGGATAGTCCAGAAAAGATTTGTATCTCCAGAAACAGAACTCCCTGGTTTGTATCTCATATCACCACTAGCATTAGAAATACCACTTTGAGCAGCTGTCAATGCATTAGAGTAATCTTTTTGATGTAGATAAAACCTTGCTTTGAGTGTATTTGCAGCAGCAATCCATTTAGCTTTATCTCCTCCGAATATAATATCTTCAGGAATCTGGCCGGAGGGGGCACTACCAAGTGTAGCTATTCCCTCATCTAATCTTGCAATTGCTTGAGCATACACCTGAACTTGTGGATCAAATACTGGATCCTCAATTTCTGAATTTCCTGCTTCAGAATAAGGAATATCTCCCCAAAGAGATGCACCAGTACCATAAGAATGTCCTTCAATTATCATAGCAATACCACGAAGAAGTTCACTATCTGAATTTTCAATAATGTATCGCATGTTAGTAGTCACACCAACATATAAGTGCCTCCATTCATCATTTGCTTCTCCAGTAGATAAATTATATCCATAAATATTTGAATATAATGCTGCAAATCCAATAAGTTGTCCAGAATACATTCCACTAACACGGTTTAAATGACCACATTGAAGTTGAATGTTTGCTAACTGACCGCCAGTTAAAAATAACCGCTCTTCAACATCTGAAAGAGTCAAATCATTTGGGTTTTCATTAATTCCTTCTACGATATCCTCACATGAATGTGCTATCAAAATCAATGAAAAGAAAACTAAAATTTTATATATATTTTTCATGTTTACCATTTTAAAAGTTAAAGGTTACGCCCAATAGTGTTGATTGGGTTTGAGGATTCGTAAAGTAATCTAAACCAAGTGCATTACCAGTACCATATTGATTCACCTCTGGGTCTATACCTGGAATATTATTTATATTAATTAGATTTCTACCCGTTAATGTAAATCTAACACTGCTAAGCCCAATAGTGGACTTTAAACTTGGAGAATCTAAAGTATAACTAAGTGAGATTTCTCTTAGCTTAGTCCATGTTGCATCATAGATAGAAAAGTTGTAGGCTTGGTTGTCGCCGAATCCACCTCCAATATCTCTTCTGTACCACTGCTCGTCAAGTAAAACGTTTCCACCTCCAAAATTCTTTATATTTCCACGGATTGTGGTACCAGCAGGAAATGTAGTTCCTTTAACGTTTACTAGTGGTTCAGTTAATGTAACTCTGTTTGCAGTCTCAGTAGTAGTTCCAAAACGCTTAAGAACATGCAATGTACGTGGTGAAAACTCACCACCTTGAGAATGCTCTAAAACAACGTTAAGATTGAACTTTTTATAAGATAAATTGAGTCCAAGACCTGCACGCCAATCTGGATTAGGATCTCCTAGTACCACAAAACTTGAAGTTATTTGAGGAAACCCATTTTCATTAAGATCAAAACTTCCATCAGCATTAGTTCTAGAACCAGTACCAAATAAAGTACCAAGTGGAGAACCAACAAGAGCAACCGATTGAACTGATGCACCAGGAGACATATTTACAACTGATGTTCCGTATAAGTCAGTTACTTCATTAACATTTCTAGACCAATTAAGAGTGGTGTTTAGATTTAAATCTTGTTTCTGAATAGCATTCCATCCTAAATCAATTTCATAACCCTTATTTTTCATAGCACCAAAGTTACCATACTGAGTTGAAAAACCTGAAGATGGAGATAAGCTAACATTTAATAAAATATCTTCAATTTTATTATTGTAATAGGTAAATGAAAAAGTCAAATCATTGTTAAAAAACCTTAAATCGGTTCCAATTTCCCATTCCGTTTTCATTTCGGGCTTAAGATCAGGGTTACCTAAATTATTATCCAATCTAAATCCACCACCGAAAGAATCAATTACAAGTGGGTCAGAATATGTTGAGTAAGAAAACCCTCCCTCAGCTAGAGTATCAAATCTGTGAGGTGATGGTTGGACTCCTACAATCCCATAAGAAGCTCTTAATTTTCCAAATGAAATAACACTTGAATCGAGCGCACTATTTGTAAAGTTCCAAGCAACATCTGCAGCAGGGTAAAAGAATGAACCTTTAATAGTAGATGATGCTTCGACAGCTCCTGTCATATTTACAAATAATTCATCACTTATTCCAAAATTTAATATCGCATATCCTCTGTTAGACCTAGTGAACGATTTAATATTTTCAAAAGTGGATGATTCCTGAGAACTATTTAATGCAGTTGTTCTTTTAGTCGCATTTACCAAAAAATCAGATATACTACCTGAACTCCTATTGTACTTTCTATCATTTAAACTCCATCCAACTATAGCGGTTAAATCTATGTTGTCAGTTAAGCTAAACTCTCCACGCCCAATAAAATCAATATTATAGTCACGAGTAGCAATTTCGTCTTCTAAATATGAACCTACTCTCCTATTTATGGTAATTGAAGATCCTGCACTTCCTCTTGGGAAGAAGAAGGTTCGTCTATCGTCAGCAAAATCAATATTTGCTCTTGTTATTAGCTGCAACCATTCTTTTGGCTTGATTGTAAGTTGAGGTGTAACCGTTATTCTGTTAACCTGATTTAAAGATAGTTGCTCTTTTGTTGTCCAAAGAGGATTATTGTAAATAGGGTTTTCATTATTTCCAAGATATCTTCTGTAAGAACGATGTCTTCTTGGAAATTCCTCGCCAGAAGAGTTTGTATAAACTCCTATGTAATCTCTATTATCAAAGTCAGCTGGAGTTCTAAGGTGACCTAATTGAATTCCACCAACATTTGAATTACCTTGAGTCATGTTTGAACTCGTGTACGTGTAAGCAACCTTGTTGGATAAATCCATTATATCGTTAAGCTTTGCATTGTAATTGAATCGAATATTAGTTCTATCATATGTGGAACCACGAATGATACCCTCTTGCTGTAAATTTGTCAAACTAAAAAAGTAGGTGTTTTTGTCATTACCACCACTTATATTTAAATCATTTTGGATAAATGTTCCTGTCTGAAAAGCAGCATTAAAATTTTCTTCAATAAAAGTCTCTCGAGAATTTTTTGTTGTGATAGGATAATATACATTGCCATTTTGCGAAGTAAAAAATCCACCTGTTGTATTAACCGTATCTGCACCTCCTGCACGATCGGGAATATAATCTCCCCATGATTCAGCCCGAGTTGGAGAATAGCTTCCATTCTGACCTTGACCCCATACATTTTGTCTAGGTATACGTTCTGATATTTCATCAAAAGAGTAAGTGGTAGAAAAGGTTATTTTAGCTTTTCCAGATTGGCCTTCCTTTGTAGTAATTACGATTACTCCATTCGCTGCTCTACTACCCCAAAGAGCAGCTGCAGATGCACCTTTTAAAACCTGCACAGATGCAATATCGGCGGGGTTTATATCATTTAATCGAGATCCAAAATTGACAGCACCTGAACTCGAACTACCACCATTTACTATTTTAGTAATGCTACTATTTAATGGTGATCCATCAACAATTATCAAAGGTTCACTACTCCCTAAAATGGTATTCGCACCACGGATACGAATTCTACTTCCAGAACCTGGATCACCACTTGATCTTGAAACGCTTAAACCTGCAGCCTTTGCACTTAATGCATTTGCAAAAGTAGCTTCACCAGATCTTTGAACGGCACCTGTGCTTACAACAGAATAAGTAGATCCAAGATTGTCCCTTTTTTCAGTAAAACCTAGAGAGGTAACAACTACTTCATCTAATTGTTCTGTATCTTCTTCCATCAAAACATCAAAGCTAGATTGATTTCCAACTTCTATAGTTTGAGTAAAATATCCAGTATAACTAATTTCAAGACTTGCACCATCGGAAACAGAAATTTCAAAATTTCCGTCAAAGTCAGTGCTAACGCCATTATTAGTCCCTGCTTCAATTACATTAGCTCCTGGTAGAGGACCATTTGCGTCACGAATCGTTCCGCTAATGGTACTTTGAGCTAAAGCTATTTGGAAAACACCCAAAAAAAGGACGATTGCCAACTTTAAACTATTTTTCATATAAATATTCGATTAATTTTTTTTAAATGTAATGAATTTTTGACAAGATAAATTTGTAAGAAATATTTTTTTTAAGCAAAAACTCTAAGTGCTTATAAAATAGTGGATAGCAATATTAGACGTAAAATATACGCTTAAATAATAAGTTATTATATTAGATTTTGTTTAAGACAAAAAACATGAATAAATACATTTTTGCCACACTAATTTTTTTATTTCATAAAACAAATGGCCAAGATTTATATGAGAATTTAGAGGTAGAAATTAAAAAAAATGTCGACTGGTATGCGGGTATTCTAATTGAAGGTCATAAAATGCCACTTAAAAACGGTTATGAAGCACAGTTATATGGAACAAGTTATTACAATCAACTACAACCATTATTATTGTCAACTAGTGGTGAGTTGGTTTGGTCCGAAGAACCTTTTAGATTTAAAGTAAATGAAGAAAAAATCTTATTTGACAAATCGCATGCTCCACTTGAGTACAAAAAAGCGGGTAAAAACCTAAGAGACGCCTATTTATATGCTAGTGAAAATTATTTTCCTCCATCGGGTAAAATGCCTCCCGAGCTTTTTTTCTCTGTACCTCAATACAATACTTGGATTGAATTAACCTACAATCAAAACCAAAAAGATATTCTACGATACGCTAGAGCTATAGTAGACAACGGGATGCCTCCTGGAATTATAATGATTGATGATAACTGGCAAGAAGATTATGGAAAATGGAATTTTCATCAGGGGAGATTTCCTAATCCAAAAGCAATGATGAAAGAATTAAAAGAATTAGGCTTTAAAGTAATGCTCTGGGTATGTCCCTTTGTAAGTGCAGATTCTGATGTATACAGGGAACTGGAGAAAAAAGGAATATTCATGTTAGATGAAACAGAAAAACCAGCCATGGTTAGGTGGTGGAATGGTGTAAGTGCACTTTTAGATCTAACAAATCCGGAGAGTGAAAAATGGTTTAAAGGAGTACTTGATGGTTTAATAAAAGACTATGGCGTTGATGGATTTAAATTAGATGCTGGAGATGGGAGGTTTTATAAAGGGATAAAATCATTGAAAGAAGTGAATCCTAACACACATACTGAATTGTTTGCTAAAATTGGATTAAGCTATCCCTACAATGAATACAGAGCAACATGGAAAATGGGAGGTCAACCTCTCGTTCAAAGATTACATGATAAAAGCCACGATTGGGAGGATCTTAAAAAATTAATACCTCATATGTTACTAGAAGGAATTATGGGTTATCCTTTTAGCTGCCCTGACATGATTGGTGGTGGTCAGTTTACATCATTTTTAGATGATGCGCCCATCGACCAAGAACTCGTTGTTCGTTCTACTCAGGTTCATGCACTCATGCCTATGATGCAGTTTTCAGTTGCTCCTTGGCGGATATTGGATAAAAGACATTTTATAGCTGTTTTAGATGCTGTTAATCTAAGAAATAAGTTCAAGGAAACTATTTTGAGATTAGCTAAAAAGTCCTCAACTAACGGAGAACCTATAGTGCGCTCTATGGAATACGTTTATCCTCACAAGGGATATGTTGATATTACAGATCAATTTATGCTAGGAAACAGCATTCTAGTCGCACCATACTTATCTAAGGGAGAAGGTTCAAGAAAAGTAATTCTTCCTAAAGGCACTTGGAAATCAGATACAGGAAAAGTTTTTAAAGGTGGAAAATCTATTACTGTTAACGTCCCTCTTACAAGACTTCCGTATTTCATAAAAGAATAAATTAATCCAATTATTCATTATATATCTCAAAGTCAATAGACAATGAATCTAGGTATAAAATTCTGTTAATGCAACAACTAAGAATTTTATTTCTTTCATCTTCAGAGATTTGGTTAGGGAAAAATTTAACAGCAATATAGAGTGGCATTAATTCTGCCAAATCTTCCCTGTACGGATAATCTCGTGCATAATCGGAAATATAACAATTATCTTTATCCACAGCATTTATCCAACCCTCCCCATTTGTTTCTCTATCGGGATAGATGTAGGCATCTATAGAGGTATGTGTAGCCTCATGAATCAAGGTTTCTTCAATTATATTACCGGTAAAATAGTTTTCATAAAACTCAGACATACCTGTGTGAACAAGGATATTGTTATTTCCTCCACCATAACCCTCTTCTCCTTTATGAATCCACATAGTTTCAACGTGTTTTCTTAAACCTTTTGACAATTGACCTAATAAAAATCCATATTTTTCTGCTTCTAACAAAGATTGGTCAATTGAGAACTCTGAGTTAATCTGAATTTCAGTTACCAATCCGTCAGAAAAATATGCATCATACAAAAAGGGGTTATGATCTATGAATCCGCCACCATTTCTTCTATCATACATAAATCTTGAATCGATTCCTTTATAGACTATACTGTCATAAACAGTCTTATTCGAAGGAGTGATTATATTTCCTGTAATAAAAATTGTGCCTCCATATGGTGGTTCACTTAATTCCACATAACTATATTCCTCAGAATTGTATGAAAATATTTTTGAAAAAATAGCCTGGAGAGAAATATTAGAATTTACTGTTATCGTGATTTCCATTGAAGTTTCATTGCTTCCAGTCCAGCCAATAAATTTATAACCATCATCAGGAGTAGCAGTTATTTTTAAAAGAGTGCCAGCTTTATAAGTACCTGACTGTGTATTCCCGCCATTTCTTGTAAATATGTTAATCCTTCCACCTTCTGATGAACTAATTGAAACATCATACTTTACCAACGGATTGGTTTCAGGTTGGGAAGAGTCCGAATCATCTTTACTGCAAGAAACAATAAATATGCAAATAGGAATAATGGCAAAGAATCTCAAATTTTTTAAGTTTGATATTTAACTAAATTCAAAAATAACAATTATAAACTAGTCAGGCACATACCCCGACTGACCTCCATCGTTATCCTGGAACATTGATCTTAATACTGATAAATCTGGTTTAGAAAGAACGGGTGCTAAATAATTATTGAAAAGAGCATATCCTAGAGGATTGTTTTGCTGAATTCCACTTGGTGTATTAGCACTATCACTCCATTCTGGGGCTAATGAGCCTCCTTCCCATAATTCTTTACCAACTTCCCACATACCAAAGGTCAAAAGGTATTGATATTCAACTAATAGTAACGGCCATCTGTCTTGATTATTGATATCTCCGCCATAGTCGTCTATCCCAAAAACACCATTGTCAACAGCTTCTTTCATAGCTAGAAAAAGTTCAGTTCCAGATATATCTTCTTCCTCAGACATATTTAAGGCAGATAATGAACCGTCAACTGCACCACGTGTACCAAGTGATTGTAGAGTATGAAGAGCATGCTCAAAAACCTCAACTATATCGTTATCTCCTTTTCTTTGTGCATTGTCTGGGCTCATATACCAAATCATATCTCTTAAAACCATAGAATCTTCCAATGAACATAATCCAGAATAACCTGAACAACCTCCATCTTTTAGAGGATTTGGAGAATATTGATCAGCATTACCATATCCTATCCTTTGCCCAGTTGTAAAGCCTTGGTGAAAACCAGTTTCTCCAAGTAAGATTTTAATCATTTTCTCCTGGGCTACTT
>CACJHA010000006.1 GCA_902593075.1 uncultured Bacteroidota bacterium | reverse complement strand
CTTTTGTCGAAAAAGTAAAAGTACAGCGGAAATTAATGTTCCTGCGTGACCTATACCTACCCACCAAACAAAATTGGTTATATCCCAAGCCCATCCAACAGTTTTATTTAAGCCCCAAACTCCTATTCCAGTAGAAATTGTATATATAATACATCCAACTCCCCACAAAAACCCAACTAAAGCAATTGAAAAAACAATCCACCACTGCATACTAGCCTTACCCTCAACTTGTGCTGCAATATCTACGGTGACATCATGATAGGACTTTCCACCTGTTACCAAGGGTTTTCTAATTGCTGATTCGTAGTGTGATCCCATAATTGTTGATTAAGTATTTCTAATTTTAGTTTGGTATATAACATTAGGTTTTGTTCCTACGCTTTCTAAGAGGTGATACATTCTGTCATCAGCTTTGAGCTCGGAAATTTTACTTTCCTTATCATTTATATCTCCAAATACCATCGCTCCAGTTGTGCAAGCAGATGAGCATGCAACTTTGAAATCACCATCTTGGATTTGCCTTCCCTCCAGTTTGGCATCAAGGATCGTTTTTTGTGTCATTTGTATACACATTGAGCACTTCTCCATTACACCTCGTGATCTCACAACAACATCAGGATTTAAAACCATTCTACCTAAATCGTTGTTCATATTATAATCAAACTCATCATTTTTGTTATAAAGGAACCAATTAAATCTTCTAACCTTATAAGGGCAGTTGTTAGCACAATATCTCGTTCCAACGCATCTGTTGTAAGCCATGTGATTTTGACCTTGACGTCCATGGGACGACGCTGCAACCGGGCAAACAGTCTCGCAAGGAGCATGGTTACAATGCTGACACATAACTGGCTGAAAAGCCACCTGAGGATTTTCAGAAGCCTTCTCCATTTTACCAAAAGTTGTTAAAGAATCTCCGATTCCAGAAATTGCATCTTTCGTATCCACATCTTCTTCAAAAGAATCTTCGGAAGAATAATATCTATCAATCCTCAACCAGTGCATGTCTCTGGATTTTCGAATTTCTCTTTTACCAACAACTGGCACATTATTTTCAGAATGGCAAGCTATAACACAAGCCCCGCAACCCGTACAAGCATTTAAATCAATCGACAAATTAAAATGATGGCCGATTGATCTGTCAAAACTCTCCCAAATATCAACTTTTTTGGATGTAACAGCTGTTTCTATATGATTCTTCGACACCTTTGGAATAGGGTTCCAATGCTCTTTATCTTTAGTATTAAAAACCTCTAAAGTAGTTTCTTTAATAATATCACCCCGACCCATAAGAGTGTTTTGGAGTTGCGTACAAGCAAACTCATGGAAACCGTCAGTCAACTCAATTTTTACTCGTTGGTTTTTCCTAAAAGATTTTAAAAAAACAAATGCGTTTTGCCCTGTTTGCATCTCTTCTTGAATTCCCATCTTTCTTCCATATCCTAAAGCTAATCCAACTGATCCTTTGGCTTGACCAGGTTGTATTACAACTGGAATTTTTAGGGTGCTTTCTCCATCACTTATTTTGGCATAACTTCCGTTTAAGGCACCATTGGCAACATTTAAGTTTTTAAGACCTATTCTTTTTGCATCAAAAGAAGATACGGTCAAATAATTGTCCCAAGTTACTCTAGTTATTGGATCTGGGAACTCTTGAAGCCACGGATTATTTGCCTGCTGCCCGTCACCCATACCTGTTTTGGTATACAGTGCAAGTTCCATATCGGATTCATTGCTGATATTAAAATCTGCATCGAGAACTATATTCTTTTTAGGATTAAACTTTAGTTTTTCTTTTTTACTTCTTTTGTAAAATCCGTCATGCAAAACTTTATTCCAGGATTTTCCATTTAAAACATTTTGTTTCCAAAATGCCTTAATAGTTGCGTAGTAGTCTTTACTTGAACCTATAATTGATAAAACAAAATCTTGAAATTGCATTGTGTTAAAAAGAGGTCTAATTGTGGGTTGAGCTAAGAAATAATGTCCCTCTTTAAACTCATAGTCCCCCCAGGATTCTAAATAATGTGGTACAGCAGCGATATATTTACAAACCGAGGATGTCTCATCTTCTTTCATTGAAAACGATAAAGAAAAGTCTAAATTACTAATTGCGTTTTTTATCTTTTCTCCAGAAGATAGGCTGTAAACTGGATTTACTCCAACAGCTATTAATCCACTTATTTTTCCATCTAATAGTTCATTAATAAATATGTCTACCTCATTTCCACTTTGGGTTCTTGTTAACCTTGCAGAGTTGTCAATTGCTAGACTTTTAATATGATTATTTAAATCTAATATCAAGTCTTGGATTTTCTTATCATCTAAACCAGAAACAATGACAGCTTTGGAACCAAATTTTTTAATTCCATCTACAGCAAATTTTGCACTTTTTTTATGCTCTGGAGATAACTTAACTTTGCTGTTCAGTCCTTTTACCGCAGAATATATATAAGATAAAATCTTTTTTTGCTCTGTTGGTTTGGCCGGTACTCTTATATCTGCATTAGCTCCAGTGAGAGTCATATTTGCTTCAAACTGGACATGCTTAGACATTCTTCCATTTCCAGTTTTTTTGTCTGGTACTCTGTTTTTGACATATTTTGTATCATACCCTCCCCCTTGCCAATCTCCAAGGAAGTCTGCATCAACAGAAACAATAAAATCAGATTTAGTAAAATCATAATCTAAAAGTCCTTCAAAACCATATGCATCTTGAAATGACTCTACGGCATAATTAGAAGGTACTGTGTCTAAGATTATATGTTCTATATTAGGAAATTTAGTTACTAAGTCTTTAATTATTTTGCTTGTGGTAGGGCTAGCAAATGTTTGAGTTAGCAAGACAACCTTACCTTGTTTTTGAGAAACAGAATTTAAATCTGACAAAACTCCTGATTTTAAAACATCCCATGAGGAATCTTTTCCATTAATTTTAGGAAGTTGAATTCTTTTCGTGTCATACAACGACAAAACAGATGCGTGCACTCTTGCGTTTGCACTGCCGAGATCAGGTGCTTCTTTGTTACTTTCAATTTTTATTGGTCTTCCTTCTCGTGTTTTTACCAAAATACTGGCGAAATCAAATCCATCTGCTATAGCCGTTGCGTAGTAATTGGCAATACCTGGTCTGATTTGTTCAGGTTGAACTACATATGGTACAGATTTTATTACTGGCCCTTCACAAGCAGCTAATGCGGCAGCTGAAGTGCTAAATCCAACATACTTAAGAAAATCTCTTCTACTTGTATTTTCTGACTCAAGACCTTCTTGAGTTAACAAAATTTTGTTCACGGGAAGCTGATTGGCAAACTCCTTATTCTCAATGTCTTCGATCAGGCTTGATTCTTTATCAATCTGCTCGATGTTTTTCCAATATGTCTTTTTCTTTTTCACTATAGCTTATTTAGTAATGACATTTTCCACATTCTAGGCCTCCCATTTGGGCGACAGTTAACTTCTCAACTCCATACTTTTTGGATAGGGATTCATGTATCTTCTGATAATATTCATTATTCTCTAACTTCAGGTTTGATTTTCTATGACAATCTATACACCATCCCATTGTTAGTGGTGAGTACTGATACATAACTTCCATTTCTTCAACAGGGCCATGACAATTTTGACAATCTACCTTACCTACACTAACATGTTGAGAATGGTTAAAATAAGCAAAATCTGGAAGATTATGTATTCTAACCCACTTTACAGGTTCAATTTGCCCAGTATATCTTTGATTGTCTTCATCCCAACCAACAGCAGCATATAGTTTTTTTATTTCATTTGTATAGAAATCTTTAGTATATCCGTTTTCTAAATCTTCTTCTCCATTATATTCAGCTATATTAACGTGACAATTCATACAAACATTCAAAGAGGGAATCCCTGAGTGTTTAGAAACTCTTGCAGAGGAATGACAGTAGTTACAATCAATTTGATTCGCACCAGAATGAATCTTATGAGAGTAGTGGATTGGCTGAACTGGCATGTAGCCTTGATCGACTCCAATCTGCATTAAATAGCCATATCCAAAATACGCACTGGATAGAAGAAGAAAAACAACACTAACAAATACTAGAAATTGATTTTTTACAAACGCCTCCCATATAGGCGTTATATTTTTTTTCTTTTTTTCTTCGACAAGAACTACACCATTAGCAACAGCGATTTTTTTAAGCGTCCTATTGACTAAGACCAACATTGTGAGCAAAATTGTAAATATTAAGACAAGGGCAAATAATATCAACTGGTTTGAAACTGAATTATCTTGAACAGGCTGAATAGGTACATTCGAAACTGCGGCAACTGTTGGGGGTGGGACATAATCTGTGTAAGCCAAAATATTATCAATATCTTGATTAGACAATTGAGGAAAATTATTCATTACAGACTTATTGTATTCTTCCCATATCGCAATTGCTTGAGCATCTCCTGATTTAATCATGGCAGAGCTGTTTTTTATCCAACTATAAAGCCACTCTTTCTCATATTTAGAAGTAACACCTTTTAAAGCGGGGCCTACTGCTTTTTTTTTGAGTTTATGACAAGCTGCGCAATTAGCATTAAATAATTTTTTTCCTGCCAAGGGGTCTGGATCTTGACTATAAGATATTCCACAAAAAACAACTAAAATTGATAGTAAATTATTCCTCAGCAAACTTTGTAAATTAAGCTCAATCTTCACTATAAAAAAGTTATAACAAATTTAAAAAAATATAATTAAAACTGTACCAAAATCCGTCGTAAAATTAATATATAAACAGCACTTGTAAAAAGCAAATAACACCATTTAATTTAATTTATAATGAATCTAAATAATAAGCGATTTTGTTTAATTTTAAAATATTTATTTTTATATAAAAAATTGAATAATTATGTTTTTTTTCAAGGGTTTTGCCAATCTTTTTTTAATAGTGCTAATTTTTGATTGTTCAACAATTTTTGGGCAATCTAAAAATTTAGATATTAAAATTAGTGACGAGGTAGAGAAACTTCTTTTATTAAAAATTTTGGTCAACAAAAATAAGTATGAAAATAATTACTATTCAATACAACTTTATAATGGAAATTATGAGAAAGCAAAAAAAATTCTATCAAAGTTTAAAAAAAAATTTCCCGAATGGGAATCAAACGTAACTTTTGAAACGCCAAATTACAAAGTTAGAGTAGGAAATTTTAAAGAGTTTTTAGAAGCCAATAAAAAATTAGATTATATTCGAATATTATATCCCTCCGCGTTCCTATTAAAGCCTAATAATTTATAGTTTTTTCTTAATCTCTACTTCTTGGAATGCTTCAATTAAATCATTAACCTTTAAATCGTTAAAGCTTTTGACCTGAATCCCACAATCGTATCCTTTCGCAACCTCTTTTACGTCATCCTTAAACCTTTTAAGTGAAAGTAAAGTCCCTGTAAAAATAACAACCCCTTCCCTTATTAATCTTACTCCAGAGTTTTTAAAAATTTTACCAGATGTAACCATGCATCCAGCAATTGTACCAAGTTTTGAAATTTTATACGTTTCTCTTATTTCTGCGTTACCAGTAACTTCTTCTTTAAGTTCAGGTGAAAGCATACCCTCCATTGCATCTTTAACATCATTTATTGCGTCATATATTATGGAATAAGTCCTAATGTCAATTTGTTCTTTTTCAGACAAAGATCTGGCATTTCCCATTGGTCTTACGTTAAACCCTATTACAATGGCATCTGAAGCTGAGGCAAGAATAATGTCAGATTCAGTAATCGCACCAACACCTTTATGAATTATTTTAACTTCAATTTCTTGGGTTGAAAGATTTTCCAAAGAATTAGATAGTGCCTCTACAGAACCATCAACATCTCCTTTTAAAATAATATTTAATTCTTGAAATTCACCAAGAGCAATTCTTCTTCCAATTTCATCTAAAGTTATATGACGCTGAGTTCTTACATTTTGTTCTCGTTGAAGTTGAGTTCTTTTGGCCGCAATTTGTTTTGCTTCTTTTTCATCTTTCAAAACAAGAAAATTATCTCCAGCTTGAGGTGCGCCGTCTAAACCAAGTATTGATACAGGTGTTGAAGGAGGTGCAATTTTTAAATTCTTACCCCTTTCATCAAAAAGAGCTTTTATTTTGCCACTGTTTTTACCAGCTAAAACAAAATCCCCAATTTTCAGTGTTCCACTTTGTACCAAAAGGGTAGATACAAAGCCTCTTCCTTTGTCAAGATAAGCCTCAACCACAGTCCCTTTAGCTGCCCTTTCAAAATTTGCTGTCAATTCTAATAATTCAGCTTCTAATAAAACTTTTTCTAAAAGTTCTTTTACACCCTTACCTTCTAATGCTGAAATATCTTGAGACTGAATTTTACCTCCCCAATCTTCCACCATAAGGTTCATATTTGCTAAACCTTCTTTAATTTTGTCCGGGTTTGCCGTTTCTTTATCAACCTTATTTATAGCAAATACAATTGGAACACTTGCTGCTTGAGCATGACTTATTGCTTCTTTTGTCTGCGGCATAATGTCGTCGTCAGCCGCAATTACAATAACCGCTATATCTGTTAATTGAGCCCCTCTCGCTCTCATAGATGTAAATGCTTCGTGCCCGGGTGTATCAAGAAAAGTAATTTTTTCTTGATTTTCTAAAGTTACTGAATATGCACCTATATGTTGAGTAATCCCCCCCGATTCACCAGCAATTACATTTTCCTTTCTAATATAATCCAATAGAGAGGTTTTGCCATGATCGACATGTCCCATAACAGTTACAATTGGTGCACGTGCAGAAAGATTTGATTCCTTTTCTTCAATTTGAGAGTCAAAATCATCCTCTAGGTCAGCCTTTGCAAATTCAACATTAAAACCAAATTCTTCAGCAACTATTGTGAGAGTTTCCGCGTCAAGTCTCTGATTCATAGTAACCATTATCCCTAAAGACATGCAAGCAGATATAATTTCATTTCCGGCAACTTCCATCATAGTTGCAACTTCCCCAACGGTAATAAATTCTGTTACTCTTAATGTTTTACTTTGGGCTTCCTGTATAGCTTGTTCTTCTTCACTTTTTTGTTTATGTTGTACTCTCTTGTCTCTTCTGTATTTTGCACCTTTAGACTTTGATGATTTACTCTGTAATTTTTCCAAAGTCTCTCTTATTTGTTTTTGTACTTCTTCTTCCGAGGGCTCAACTTTTAAATTTTGAATTTTACTAGAATCGGTTTTTTTTGAAAGGTTTTTTTTGAATTGATTATTTTCAATAGATGGTTTTTTTTGATTATTGTCTTTAGTTATAATTCTTTTTCTTTTTTTCTTTCTTGAAGCCTCAACACTTTTTTCTTGCTCTTTGATTTTATCTAAGTCTACCGTCTCTCCGGTCTTAACAGGAGCAATGATTTTCTTATAGTTAGTGGTTAATTTTTCATTCTCTAGAGAAAGTTTTTCATCGTTACTATTGTTATCATTACTCGAATCTTTATCTGCATCGTTTTTTGTTATATCCTTATCTTCATCTGCTTTTAGTGTTACACCTTTAGATAAATTTCCTTTCGAATCCAAATCAATTTTCCCTACTGGCTTAAATTTTCTTACAGAACTACTGGCAGTAATTATTTCATTATTTTTTTCTGAGAAATTAGTTTTAGCTTCCTCTATTTTTTCCTGCTGAATTCTTAAATTTTCTTTTTCTTTTCTTTTTTCCTCACTTATTTCAGCAGACTCATCCTTATTCGATTTATCAATTTTAAAACCTTCTAAAAGTAGTTTATAGGTTTCTTGAGAAATTTTTGTTGTTGGCCTCGCTTCAATTTCACATCCAACATTAGACAAATACTCAACAGCTCTATCTAAAGAGATATTAAGCTCCCTTAAAACTTTATTTAATCGTAATTTAAGTGCTTTATCTGCCATAAACTAAATTTGAGTTGATGCTTTATTGAATAAATTAATCTTCAAACTCCTCTTTTAAAATTTTAAATACTTCATTTATAGTTTCTTCCTCAAGATCAGTTCTTTTTATAAGTTCTGATAGATCCAATTCTAATACACTTTTTGCAGTATCAAGTCCTACTTTTTTAAATTCCTCAATAACCCAATCATCAATTTCATCAGAAAATTCAGTCAATTCGACATCTTCCTCCATTCCCTCTCTGTATACATCAATCTCATAACCGGTTAACTGTCCTGCGAGTCGTATATTATTGCCTCCTCTGCCTATTGCTTTAGAAACCTCTTCTGGATTTAAAAAAACTTGAACTCTCTTGTTCTCCTCATCAATCTTCAAGGAATTTACTTTTGCAGGTGAAAGGGATCGAGTAATATAAAGTTGCAAGTTGTTGGTGTAATTTATTACATCAATGTTTTCGTTCCCCAATTCTCGGACTATACCATGAATTCTAGAACCCTTCATTCCAACACATGCGCCGACTGGGTCTATTCTGTCATCATATGAGTCTACAGATACTTTGGCTTTATCTCCAGGAATCCTTACTGCCTTTTTGATGTTAATTAGACCATCAAAAACTTCTGGGATTTCCTGTTCAAACAACTTCTCCAAAAATTTAGGTGAAGTTCTTGTAAATATTATTCTAGGTTTATTTCCCCTAAGTTCAACACTCTCTATTATTCCTCTCACACTGTCACCTTTTCTATAAAAATCAGAACCAATTTGTCTGTCTTTTGGCAATATCAACTCATTACCGTCGTCATCTAATAAAATCACTTCTCTATTTCTAACATGATGGACCTCCGCTGTGTAAAGTTCACCTTCAAGCTCCTTAAATTGTTTAAATACATTTGTAGAGTCATGTTCATGAATTTTAGAAACCAAATTTTGTCTCAGCGAAAGAATTACTCTCCTTCCTAAGTCTATTAATTTAACTTCTTCGGACACATCTTCACCTACTTCGAAATCTGGTTCAATTTTTCTAGCTTCAGTCAACTCGATTTCTTGGTTTGGATCTTCTACTTTACCATCATCAACAACAATCCTATTTCTCCAAATTTCTAAGTCTCCCTTGTCTGGATTTATGATAATATCAAAATTTTCATCTGACCCATATTTTCGTTTCAATGTGTTTCTAAAAACCTCTTCAAGGATTACCATTAGGGTAACTCTGTCAATGAGTTTTTCATCTTTAAATTCTGAAAACGATTCTATAAGAGCTAAATTTTCCATAGTTTATTTAATTTAAAATTACCTGGGCTTTTTTATATTCGCCGTAATTAAAGTTTTTTGAAAGATCAACAGTTACTTTTCCCTTGCCAATTTTTTTAGGCTGCCTTTCTTTCCAGTTTATTTCAAAACTAGTATTTGAAGCTTTTACAAGAATACCATTATATTTTCTGTCATCAAAGTCTGTTATTTCAACATTTCTAGATATATTTTTTTTGAATTGTCTCATTAGCTTTAATGGATAATCAATTCCACAAGATCCAATCTCAACGGAATAATTAACTTCATCTTGGTTTAATTTTTTTTTAATGTCAGAATTAATTGATGAACAGTCTTTAAGAGATACACCATTATCTCCGTCAAGAAAAACCTTAACATCATTGTTGCCACTAAAGGTTAATTCTATTAGGAAAAGTGATTTATAATTTTCAAGAATTCCACTCAAAATATTTCTAAATTTTTCTTCAAATTTCATATAAAAAAAAAGAAGACATTTGTCTTCTACAATTTCCAAAAACAGTACAAAATTAATTTAATTTTTTTATTATAGCAAATATTATTTCAATAGTAAAATAATAGATAGGGCATTGATTGAAAATATGATTAATTTTGATGCAAATATTTAAAATGATCAAGACCGATATTCTAATCATTGGTGCAGGACCAGTAGGTTTATTTGCTGTTTTCGAGGCGGGGCTCATGAAACTTAGGTGTCATATAATTGATATCGTTTCCAGTCCGGGTGGTCAATTGACTGAGCTGTACCCAAAAAAACCAATATATGATATTCCTGGGTATCCTAAAATACTTGCAGGAAAACTCATAGAAAATTTATTAGAGCAAGCAAAACCCTTCAAGCCAGGATTTACATTAGGTGAAAGAGCAGATTCGTTTAAAAAAATTGGTGAATTTTTCGAAATTACAACTAATATGGGAACAAAACTTCAAGGAAAAGTTATTTTTATCGCTGGAGGGCTTGGAAGTATGGAACCACGAAAACCTAAAATTAGTTTGATTGATAAATTTGAAAGGAAGGGTATTGAATTTTATGTGAAGAACCCTGATGCTTATTTAGACAAAAAAATATCAATATCTGGAGGAGGTGACTCTGCTCTTGATTGGGCAATTTATTTTTCAAAAAAATGTAAAAACCCAATAAATTTGATACACAGAAGTAAAAGTTTTAGAGCCAATAAAGATTCTGTCGATAAGATCTTTGAATTAAAAAAAGGTGGAAAGCTTAATTTATATCTCGATTCCGAAGTTGTTTCAATAGATGGCGAGAATGATCATCTAAATTCATTATCTGTTAAAGATAGAAATGAAACAAAATATAAACTTGATACAGATTGTTGGTTCCCGCTCTTTGGATTGGTGCCAAAGTTAGGGCCTTTAGGAAATTGGGGTTTAGATTTAGAAAGAAATGCAATTAAAGTTGATAATACAAATAATTACAGTACTAATATAAAAGGCATCTTCGCAATTGGTGATATAAACACATATGAAGGAAAATTGAAGCTAATTCTATGTGGATTTCATGAAGCAACCTTAGCAGTTCACGGCGCATATAAGATAATTCACCCAGATAAAAAGAAAAATTTAAAATATACTACCATACAAGGGGTAACAGGTTTCGATTAAGTAAATTTTAACTATTTATTGGGAAAACATTATAAGTATTTTAACATAAAAATGGTATTCTAAATGTAATTTTATTTCGAATATTTTTTCATGTAATTGACGATAATATAGTTGATAATTCCCCCAAATTTAATTTTGGGGGTTTTTTTATTTTAAAGTTGGCCCACTAGGGCTCGAACCTAGACTCTTCTGAACCAAAATCAGACGTGTTGCCAGTTACACCATGGGCCACTTGAAGGGGTCAAATTTATAATAATATTATCATTTCACAAAAACTGTATTTAGATTACAGGTATAAAAAGTATTTTAAATTAAACTCTTTAGATTTAATTTATTCTTAAGAACAAATACTAAATCATTCCATATATAATGTTTATTTTCGTGTTCGATGATGAATAAATTTAGCTTCTCCTTTTTAAATAAAATTGTTGCTTTTGGAGTATTTATAATCGCTCTTTCTACATTTTCATTAACAGTTGAACCAACAGCTAGTTTTTGGGATGCAGGAGAATACATTTCAACTTCTGCGAAACTTCAAATTGGACACCCCCCTGGAGCACCATTTTACCAAATGATGGGAGCTTTTTTTTCGTTATTTGCGGACGGTAATGAAAATATTGCTTTGATGGTAAATTTCATGTCGGTCCTATCTAGTTCATTTGCAATACTTTTCTTGTATTTATCTTTAGTAATCATAATAAAAAAATTTACAAAATTATTGGATTTAAACCCAGAAAATGAAAAGGTATCAATTTTGGGTTCAGCGATGATCGGCGCTCTTTCTTTATGTTTTTCAGATAGCTTTTGGTTTAATGCCGTTGAGGCAGAAGTTTATGCTATGGCTACTCTTATTTTATCGGTTTTATTTTGGTTAGCACTCAAATGGGAGGAAGAAATGAACACAGAATACGGAGATAGATGGTTGTTAATTATATCTTTTGTAATAGGACTTTCATTTGGAGTTCACTTTATGGGTCTTTTAACTATACCTGCCATTGGTATGATTTATTTTTTCAAAAACACAAAAAAAATTACGTTTAAGAATTTTATATTATCAAATTTAATTTCTGTTGCTATTCTGCTCTTTATATTTAAACTTTTACTTCCCTCAACTCTGGCAATTTTTGGAGAAGTCGAGGTTTACTTTGTAAATAATCTAAATCTTCCCTTTAACACAGGGACTATTTTTACTGGAGTTATTATTTTATTATTCTTTTATTATGGTTTAAAATTTACATCTCAAAAAAATTGGGTCAATATCAACACCAGTATTCTCTGCCTATTTTTTGTTTTACTTGGATTTTCGTCTTGGATAATGCTTCCTATTAGGGCTAACGCTAATACTGTAATAAACGAAAACTCGCCCACAGACGCAAGACAACTTTTAGCCTACTACAATTTAGAACAGTATCCAGAAACTAAACTTTTTTATGGGCCAATGTTCTCAGATATGTATGCTGGACAAGATGACATTGAGCCTTATATAGATGATAAACCTAAGTATGAAAGGGATTATACTTTAAAAAAGTATGTAATTGTCAACAATTGGGAAAGAGCAAAAGTAAATTCAAACCGTAACCATAGAGGTATTCTCCCGAGGCTTTGGAGTCCAGAACACACAGAAAACTATATAAACTTTACGGGCCCTTTGAATTTTAGATTGTCTTCTGAATATAAAAACAGTGAAGAATTAAAATCAGTTGTTAGTGAGTTTTATCAGCAACAATTAGATGGAGAGCTAACGGGAGAAGACTATCATAATTTCTATAAAAATATGGCAAGGTATATAGTTATTGAAAAACCTTCTTTCTTATCGAACTTATACTTTTTTATTACTTATCAAGTAAATTATATGTATGTAAGATATTTCATGTGGAATTTTGTTGGAAGGCAAGATGATGTACAAGGAAACTATGACATACTACACGGAAACTGGCTTAGTGGAATAAATTTTGTTGATGAAATTCGATTAGGAAATCAAGCCAAAATAACTGACGATGCAAAAAATAATAAAGCAAGAAATACATATTTTTTTCTCCCCTTAATTATCGGTCTGGTTGGTTTTTTCTTTACATACAAATATGACAAAAATATTTTCTGGATTTTACTAATTTTTTTCCTATTTACCGGTTTAGCTCTAAAAGTTTATTTGAACGAACGCCCTTTTGAACCCAGAGAGCGGGATTACGCACTAGTCGGATCTTTTTATGTTTTTGCAATTTGGATTGGACTCGGTGCATATAATTTATGTTTAGAAATTAAAAAATATTGGAAATATAAGTCCGCTGACATTTTCACAATTTTTACAATATTTTTATTTGTTCCTTTCTTAATGGGATTTCAAAATTGGGATGATCACGACCGTTCGAATAGATATACTGCCCAAGCTGTCGCCAAATCCTATTTAACTTCAATACAAAAAGATTCCGATGCGATGATATTCACAATTGGGGATAATGATACATTTGCTCTGTGGTATGCTCAAGATATTGAGGGATATCGAACCGATGTAAGGCCAATAAATACAAGTTTATTGGCGACTGATTGGTATATCGATCAGATGAAAAGAAAAACATATGAGAGTACTCCTATCCCCTCTCAGCTAACACATAACTTATATGCATACGGAGTTAGAGACTATATAAAGTATGAACCTGTGATTTCAGATTCGATAAGATGGGATATAAAAGATTTTGTTAGATGGATAGCAAGTGACCGAATGGAAACTAAATATAGACATCTAATAGAACAATCAGGCGGTGATCCAAATCAATTCCCTACTGGTACTCAAGAAATGGTTTATTACCCTACCAATAAAATTAGAGTCCCAGTTAATATTAAAAATGTAATTGAAAATGGTATAGTCAAAAAAGAAGATGAGGATTTGATAGTTCCTTACATAGACATAGATCTTCCAACCTCTGGAATATACAAGAATCAAATGATGATGTTAGATATTTTAGCAAATAATGATTGGAAAAGACCCATTTATTTTACAGGAGGCAGTTTTTCTGATTCAGAATATATATGGATGAAAGATTATCTTCAACTTGAAGGTTTAGTATACAAATTAGTACCCATAAAAACACCTCCCAATAGAAACAATCCCTATGTTATGGGAAGAGTAGATTCTGATTTGATGTACAACATTGTTAAAGAGTGGGAATGGGGTAATTCAAATTCTAAAAATATTTATCATGACCCAGAGACCAGGAAAAATAGTATTTCCTACAGAAGTAATATGGCTCGTTTGGCTGAAGAACTCATAAATAAAAATCAATTTGAAAAAGCTGAAGAAGTTTTGGATTTGGCAATGGAAAAAATGCCAATAGATTTCTTCGGTTATTATAGTCTATTATATCCAATAATTGATGGTTATTATAGAATTAAAAAAGTTGACAAGGCAAGAGAAATTTTGGAAAAAGTGATGCTAAAACATAAATTAAAATTAGATTATTTTAATAGCCTTTCAGATTTTTTAAAGATTGATCTTGCAGAAGAAATTCTGACAGAAGTAGAAAGGTTTAGGTCATTAATTGAAACCTCCTTGAAAAACAAGGATAAAGAAAAAATGGCTGATTATATAAGTGCATTTCAAAAATCAAGTATCGACTTCTCATTTCTTTACGGTAAATATGACTTTTATACATCCCAAGAAGAATTCATTGAAGGTTTTTACCTATCAGGAGACATATTAAGCGCCAGAAAGTTAGTTGATGAGATATCATTAGTGTATGATGAAAGACTAAAACTAATTTCAAATTTTGATTCAACTAGGCAAATAGAATTAGAGGAAAGAATTATGGATGAGGTCAACGGATACAGAAGAATTTTATTTTATACTAATTTATATGATAATGAAGGGAGAGAGGAATTATTAGAAGAGAGAATTTATAATTCTATTAAAGATCTAGAAGTATTTCAAAACTTAATAAAAATTTAATCAAGATACTCGCTTAACAATCCAATGAGCGTATTTGCATCTTGTTCACCGGTTTCTCTCCACACCATCTCTGATGATTTGTAAATTGTAAACGTTGGGGCAGCCTTAATTCGAAGTGCTTCAACTAGCTTTGGGTTCTTTGATATATCTAATTTAATTACTTTTCCGCCATCTGAAATTGCTTTCGCTACATCTAGTAATATAGGTTGTATACTATCCTCTTCATTTTCAACATCTTCATAAAATACTAAAAGAATAGGTTTTTCCCCTTCGATTAAATCTCCAAACTTTGACATCTTTAATGTTCTATATCTTCTAATTTAGTTTTTTTCAAGCTTATTTTATGCTTTTTTAAGAGTTATAACAGATACTTCAGGAAAAATACCAACTCTACCTGGATATCCTAAAAACCCTAATCCTCTATTGACATTTATAACTTGTCCCTTTTCTTTATATATCCCCGCCCACTGTTTGTATCTCCATTTTGCAGGACTCCATTTTAAAAGTCCCGGAATTTCAATACCAAATTGAAAACCATGTGTATGGCCACTAAGGGTTAAATTAAAATTATATGGATGTGGTAAAACTTGAGACTCCCAATGAGATGGATCATGTGAAAGTAAAATTTTAAAATCATTACTGTTAATATTTGTGATTGCTTTCTTTAAATTTCCAGCTTTTTTAAAAGATCCTGAGCCCCAATTCTCAACACCAATAAGAGCAATACGGTCGTCACCCCTTTCTATAAAATAATTTTCATTTAATAATAAATTAAAACCCATTTCTTTTTGAGTTTTTAATAGGTCATTAAAATTTTTCGTTTTTTCATCACTTGAATTCCATCTTACATAATCACCATAGTCATGGTTTCCTAAAATTGAAAATTTTCCATCTTTGGCTTTTAAAGTTGAAATTATGTCTTTCCACCGATCAAGTTCATTAGCCCTGTTATTCACCATATCACCTGTAAAAACAATGATATCTGATTTTTGACGATTTATAAGTTTCATGCAATAGGAAATTTCTTTTTCATTGTCTAAACTTCCACAATGCAGGTCAGATATTTGAGTGATTTTATATCCATCAAAAGATTCAGGTAAATCTTCAAACTCTAATGTATAATTTAGAACTTTAAAATTATACTTCCCCTTATACATACCAATAATCAAAGAGGCAAAAGGGATGGTGGCAATTCCAATTGCTAGTGTAGATAAAAATTTTCTTCTTTCAGCTATTTTAGTTGTTTGTTCACCACCAAAAATAGTTGATGCTAAATAATTTATAACTCTAAATATGTCTTCTGCAAAGAGAAAAATAATAACAATTAAATCAAAAAGTAAAAGTGCTAGAAAGCACCCTAATGAAATACTAAAATTGTAATTGAATCCAACTGCGCGATCTAAACTTAATGTTTGATAAACAAAATTTACTATTATCAAACTTGATAAAAACCAATAAATAAATGAGTAAAACTTAAGGTTAGAAATTGTTCGAAACGCCTGAAATGCATACCACTGAAATGATCCTATAAAAATTATGAAAACGAGCCACCTTGTGATCTGCATTATTTTTTTAATTTAATTTTTAAAATCTAAAATTAAATTAATTTTTGATTACGGGAAAGGAGGATATCCTTAGTCGTGATGAGCCCATAGGAACCAGTTCGATAATTTCCTCTTTTTCATTTGATTCAACCGGACTATCCATTAACTCCCCAACTAATTTGGTTTCACCAATTTTCCATGATTCTATTTTTTTAGCTCTCGCCTTTATATAAATTGGAGATGATTCATTGGTAAATGGAAAATTATCTTTGGGCCATTCTTTTTCTACAACTTCAAAAGCTTCATTTAAATCATCATTTAAAATTAAACCATAATTCCAAGGAGATCCAGGGTATATTTCGTAAGTAGGCCAGTTGTCCGTATCGACATCTTTTTGCCATTTAGAATCCCAAATAGCACTTTTATCACTACGCTTATTTACATAATTTTCTTTAATCTTTAGAGAAAAAGTTAAAGGACCATAATTCAAACTAACACTGCTGTGATTTTTCTCCCAAGTTTTTATAGATAGATTTTTTGGTAGATTTAAATTTACCAAATCACCGTTTGACCACTTACGATTGATTCTTAAGTATTTTCCTTTCTGAGCTGTTACATTAATTTTTTTTCCGTTTATGAGAATTTCTGAATTTTCTGCCCAAGATGGAATTCTAAAGTACATAGGAAAAACATCCGATTTATCCATTTTGAATTCAAATAATAGGTCATCATCGAATGGGTATTTTGTTTTATTATTTATTGAAATTTCTGTATCATCCCCAACTTTTGCATTTACAATTGATGGAGCATATACAACTGCGGCCAATCCATTGTCGGGAGTAGCCATCCACAGGTTTTCAGTAAAATAGGGCCATCCTTGGGTATGATTGTGCTGACAGCATCTTGAACTAAAAGGATTAAAGTTTAAAAAAGGTCCCCAGTTTGCAATACCTGGGCCATGACTTTCTGAGTCGCTTAAAACCATGTTCGGACTTGTGATATATCTAACGGCTTTAAAGTCTGGAGAGACGGTAGCTGGATACGAATTAAAAGCTATCTCTTCTAAATGGTCTGCCCAAAAAATATCTCCAGTTATTCTTAGTAAATGCTCATCGGAATTCATTTGTTCGACAACACCACAAAGCTCAATTCCCTGTCTCGGGTCATCATAACCAGGTCTAGCATTTTCATCACCTCCAAACATCCCACCTGGGACTTGACCAAAATTGTCTCTTACAATATTGAAATTCTCATAGGTTGCATTCAGGTATTTTTCATCTCCATTTAAAAGATAATATTGAGCCGGAGTTCTAAATCCTTGGGCAATATTTACATTATGCCAATCAATAAGGTCTGTAAACCAATCTGGAAATTCCACTCCCTCTCTTTTATCTTTAGGATTTTTTATATCATTTAAGTCGTGTCCTCTACTTGTCCATGGCGCAGTTCTTCTGTATACCTTTTCAGCAAGTTCCAACAACCATTTTTCTCCAGTCCTATTATACAACCATATGACACTATGTAAATTATCACCTCCACGAATTCTATCCCAATAATGCTTGCCTGAAAGAAGTTCTTCTTCTTCAATATCAAGTTGAAATTTAAAATAGCTTGTCATAAGATCAATTACCCTTTGATCATTAGAATATTCGTAATAAGATTGAAGGCAGTAGAGCATAATCATATTTGGCCAAAAGTCAATTGCTTTTCTTTTTTTCTGATCTAGTTCCCTAGTCCTCACATCTAACGTTCCTGAAACATAAGGCTCAGGTCCAAAATAGCCATCTTCCCGCTGACTATTTAGAACAGATTCAATCCATATTTTAGCCTCATCAATCATCTCTTTGTCCTCTGTGATGTATCCAATATTTGCATAACCTTTTAACCAGTATGGTACTTCTTCCCATCCCCACTTACCTTCACCGCTTTTAGAGAGCCAAGCATTATCTTTTTTATCAAGCCAGGCACTTATTTTTCCTAAATTTCCTGTGAGACCACTTTTTTGTCTATTAAAATATTCTAAAAGCCAACCTTCAGGCTTTACCGACCCCACTGGTAATTTTATCAGTTTACTTGGCTGAAGAGGTGCTCTGTTGCTTACGTAATGACTATTTATAGATTTTGTATCCGGAGAATCAACTATAGAAATTTCATCATCGCATCCAATAAAAAATAAAATTGAGACTAGAAGTAATTTGTATTTCATCTAATAAATTTAGAGATAGATTTTTAAAATATAAAAAATAATTGTGCTTTATACATTTATTCAGTTTAATTTTTAAAGAGTAAAAAAAGACTTTTCCAATTGCATTGCTCTACTGTCTGACAAACTAGCAACAAAACATGCACTATTAAGAAACGTTTTATAAATACTTTTTTTATCAATAATTGGATGATTTTTTGGAATAAGCCTTAAAATTAGTTTATCATAAGAAGTCTCTTTGTTATGAAATTTATTTAATGCAGCTGTAGTAATATTTTTTAAAAGAGAGTTGATTATTTTGTACCCAATTATCTCTTTTTTTAGAACATTTTCAGAGCGATAAACTTTTTCTTTACTTATTGAAATAATATCTTCCATCTGAGCTTTGTATTTGCTCTTATCAAGAAGGGCGTGCGGATATTGCCCGGTCATAATATTTTGATAATTTTTTAAAAATTGGTCTACCGAATCTACAATTAAGTTATTTATTGCAAGTGACCTTAAATAAGCTATTCTCTGAGAGGTGTGGATTAAAGAGTTGTACTTTTTAGTATCTATGTTGTCCTTAACTAGTTTTATAAAATATTCTAGAGCATAGTCTTCGGATATCCATCCCAAATTAATTCCATCCTCAAAATCAATTATTGTGTAGCAAATATCATCTGCGGCTTCAACCAAATAGGCAAGAGGGTGGCGTACAATTTCTCCACTAACTTTTAGTCCTAGGTCATCTATTATATCTTCAAAAATTCCTTCTTCGGATTTGAAAACACCAAATTTTTTGCTCGCAACATGATTCGAAGTTGCATTTGGATATGAAAACCTGGGATATTTTATATATGATCCTAAAGATGCGTAGGTTAGTCTAAGTCCACCTTCATTTCCATTTAAAGACTCAGTTAAAATTTTTAACCCGTTTGCATTACCCTCAAAAAGACAAAGATCTTGGTACTGAACCTCAGTTAACATGGATTCAAATTCTTTTCCTTTTCCAGTTTTGAAAAATTGGCCAATCGCCTTTTCTCCACTATGCCCGAAGGGAGGGTTTCCAATATCGTGAGCGAGTGAAGCAGCTGCAATAATTGCTCCAAAATCGTTAGCTTGATAACCATGTTCTTTTTGTAACTCAGGATTTACTTTTAAAATTTCAACCCCTGCCATCCTTCCCAGACTTCTTCCTACTACTGATACTTCCAAACTATGGGTAAGACGAGTATGAACGAAATCTGTTTTAGAAAAGGGTATTACCTGCGTTTTATCTTGCAAAGACCTAAATGGAGAAGAGAAAACGATTCTATCGTAATCAACTTCAAATCCTAAACGTATTTCATTTTGTTGATTTCTAATTCTTTTTTGCTTATCACCGAATCTTTTTAATGAAAGTAATCTCTCCCAGTTCATGTATCAAAAATAATAGGTTTTGTGTGCATAATATAATTATCTAAATATAATATTAAACTCTTGGTAACTTTCAGTTAACATTCCGTAATAATAATTATTTTATAATTGTATTGTTGTTCAGTAATTAAATTTTAAATGTTCACAAAGATTAGCGTTTTTATTTCAAATAGACTAATTTCAAAAAATAGATATTTAAATTTTATTTTGCTAATAATGTTTGGTTTCACATCTGTTTCTCAAGAAGTTAGTGCCCCTAAATTTGGTAAAGGTCTTTTAAATATTCAGGGGAAAGACAGTACTTGGACTATGAATTTTTCAGCTAGAGTTCAATACTTGACATCAACAACTTGGAAAGAGGATGGTGACTCATATGGTAGCCCCGAGTCAAATTCGCTAATACGAAGATCTAGATTAAAATTTAAAGGCTTTGCTTACGATCCTAAACTTACCTATAAAATTGAATTAGCTCTTTCAAATAGAGACATTTCAGGTGGCTCCTTCTATACCTCCGATACGCCTAGAATAATTTTAGATGCCAGTGTAAAATGGAAATTTTACAGAAATTGGAGTATTCAATTTGGACAAGCAAAATTACCTGGGAATATTGAAAGAGTTATCTCATCAGCTAAGTTAGCACTAGTAGACAGATCTCTTTTAAATAGCAAATTCAATATTGACAGGGACTTTGGTTTACAATTAGGCCATAAGATTAATATAGGTGAAAAATTCTTAATGAAAGAGACCTTTGCTATATCACAAGGAGAAGGAAGGAATATTTCTAGAGGAAATATTGGGGGACACCAATATACCGTAAGGTTAGAGCTACTCCCTTTTGGAGAATTTAAAAGTAAAGGCGACTACGAGGGTGATGACTTGGACTTTGAAGAGACTCCAAAACTAAATTTCGGATTCGCATATGATCACAATGACAACGCGGTAAAAAACAGAAGTAATATGGGTTCTTACATGGAAACAGATTACGGACTTTTTGAAACAGATATAAAAACTTTCTTTATCAATACACATTTTAAATATCGAGGGTTTTCATTAATGGGAGAATATGCAGACAGAAACTCAGACGATCCATTTGCTAGAAATAGTGACAGCACTTTAACTGGAGATGTTGTAAATACAGGTAGTGCATTAAACTTACATTTTGGTTATGTATTACCATCAAAACTTGCAATTTCTGCAAGATATACAGGTGTCGAATTCGATGAGTTTGTGACTTCTAACAGTAACATTCAACAATATACATTTGGACTATCTAAATATTTTGTAAAACACAAGTTGAAAATTCAAACTGATGTAACTCAAGAAGACTCAAAATATTCAAATAATAAAATATTTTGGAGGCTTCAATTCGAAATTCACTTTTAAAATATGGAGAATTTATACTTATTATTAGTTATTGTTTTAGCGGTTTTAGCCATAGGAGATTTAATTGTAGGTGTAAGTAATGACGCAGTAAATTTTTTGAATTCTGCAGTTGGATCAAAGGCTATATCCCTAAGGACCATCATGATACTGGCTGGTTTAGGTGTCGCATTCGGCGCCTTCTTCTCAAGTGGCCTTATGGAAGTGGCTAGAAAAGGTATTTTTAATCCCGGTGAATTTTATTTTGATGAAATCATACTAATATTTACAGCCGTTATGTTAACGGATATTTTGCTTTTAGATTTTTTCAATACCCTTGGAATGCCAACTTCAACTACAGTTTCTATTGTATTTGAATTACTTGGAGCTGCCGTTTTCATGTCATTAATAAAAATCACTTCTTCATCTGGAGAAATTTCTGATCTAATAAATTATATAAACACTTCTAAAGCGATACAAATAATATCGGGTATTGTACTTTCAATAATTGTCGCTTTGACTATTGGAGCTATAGTACAATGGATATGTAGAATATTTCTCACCTACGAATTTGAGAAAAAACCATTATGGGTAAGCGTTCTATTTTCAGGAATAGCACTTTCTGCAATTACGTATTTTATCCTTATGAAAGGAATCAAAGGGACTCCATGGGCAGGCTTAAAATTTGATATAATTGGAGGAATGAATATTAAAGATTTCATTGAATTGGAGGTGTTAAAAGTAAGCATACTCAATTTTATTTTTTGGTGTGGTTTATCTTATAGTTTAATCAAATTTTTTAAAGCGAATATTTACAAAGTAATTATCGGTGTCGGAACATTTGCCTTAGCGCTTGCTTTTGCTGGAAATGATTTAGTCAATTTTATAGGCGTCCCTATTGCGGCCTATCAGTCGTACGAGGCTTGGATATCCTCAGGAGTAAACGCTTCTCAATTCAGCATGGAGGCTATGTCGGCAAAAGTCCCTACTCCTGCTGCATTTTTGATTTTATCTGGTTTGGTAATGGTTCTAACCCTCTGGTTTTCTTCAAAAGCCAGAAAAGTGATGAAAACTGAGTTAGATCTTGCAAATCAAGGTTATATAAAGGAAAGATTTCAGCCCTCATTGTTTTCAAAATTCATTGTTAAATTTTTTCAGAAGATATCTGTCATTTTAGAGGGCTTATTACCAGAAAAATTAAAAAAGAAAATAGAACTTCAATTTTCTGGGTCAGCTGATCAGAAAAAGTTTGTAAATGACCCTGAGGCTCCATCTTTTGATATGCTTAGAGCCTGTGTAAATCTAGCTGTGGCATCTATTTTAATATCTATTGCTACCTCATACAAATTACCTCTTTCAACAACTTATGTGACTTTTATGGTAGCGATGGGAACATCTTTAGCAGATAGGGCTTGGGGAAGAGATAGTGCTGTATACAGGGTGTCAGGAGTAATCAGTGTGATTGCTGGATGGTTTCTAACTGCAATTACAGCCTTTATAGTTTCTGGAATTATAGTTTCGCTAATTCATATTGGAGGCTTCCAAGCTATAGCAATTATTCTATTTATTATTTTACTTATCGTTGGAAAGAACTTTATCGCTCACCGAAATGAAGAAATGGAAGTGGATAGAGATAAGATTCTAAAAGCTGAGAGTAAATCCATGAAAGGAGTTATGGAAGAGAGTTCTGGAAACATAATAAAGTTTTTCAAAAGAGTAGATTTAATATTTGGAAACCTAATTGAGGGGTTATCTAAACATGAAATAACTATCCTTAAAAAGGGTAAGAAAAATATTAAAAGGCTTAACAATGAAGTCGAAGATTTAAGGGAAAATATTTTTTATTTTGTTAAAAATCTCGACGAACCAAGTTTATCAGCAAGTAATTTTTACATCGTTCTACTAAGTGATATCCAGGACTTAGCAAGTGACCTTGAATATATAATTACAAAAAGTCACAAACACATCAATAATGACCATCAAAAGTTGAAATTATCTCAAATTAGAGATCTTAGAGAAATTCATGAGTTTACAAAATCTATTTTTAAGGACTCTATGGAAACATTTGATAACAATTCAGTTATAGAAATTGAAAAAATATTAGCAACACGAGACAAAATTAAAGAGATGATTCAAAAGAAAATAAATGCTCAAATTGAACTTACTCGAAAAGTTGAAACTAGTCCAAGAAATACCACACTATATTTTAACATACTACTCAAAACAAAAGATATTTCTAAAATTAAAATAAATATAGTTGAGGAGTTTTACAACACATACAAACAAATCAACGGAGTTTAATTTTATTTAAATCTACTGTCTAGTCGATAGAAAATTATCATAGTTCAGTATAAGATTCTCGGGGACTCCTAAATAATTTAAATTAAAATGAGGTTAACGTAATTTAACCCTCACAGCTTTCACAATCTTTCTTTTGTTTGAACTTTTGAGCAGCATTCATACTATGCTGGTAGTACAAAGATTTAAGCCCAAGTTTCCATGCTGTGATGTGAATCTTATTAATCTCTTTAGTGCTGGTATCTGGATGTATAATAATATTCAAGGATTGGCCTTGATCTAAATGATTTTGCCTATTCGCGGCTTGATAAATTATAGCCATCTGATCAATTTCAGAGTAAGTCTTAAATACCTCTTTTTCGTTTTCAGATAAGAACTCAAGGTGTTGGACAGAACCATCTCTATCTCTTATGCTTTTCCATACCTCTGGAGTATCCATCCCTTTCTCTTTAAGGAGTTCTATTAAAAATGGGTTTTTAACAGTTACTTTAATTTTTGCGATATCTTTAACATAGATATTTGACCACACTGGCTCTATGCCTTGAGAAACCTGACCTAAGATAAACGCAGATGATGTTGTCGGAGCAATCGCATTTAAAGTTGTATTTCTTCTCCCATAACCTTTTAGTAGTTTTGGTTCTCCAAACTTAGTTGCCAAGTATTCTGAAGCTTTATATGACTTTTCTTTTATTGTTCTAAAAATCTCACTATTTAAGTCATACGCCTCTTGGCTATCAAAGGCATGCATCTTAGATTGCAACAAAGAATGCCATCCTAAAACTCCCATTCCAAGAGCTCTATTTTCTTTTGCGAAATTATACGCTCTTTCCATAAATAGAAATGTTTGTTGGTCATCTCTATCAGGTGAATTTTTATAGCTATCCAATTTTTCTATAAACTCTGTAACTAGAGTATCTAAAAAATAAATCATTGTTTCAATGGCATCGGTGTTTTTCCATTTATCGTAATGCAAGAGATTTATACTTGATAAAACACAGACAAATGACCAATTATGATCGGAAGGTAACATGATTTCTGTGCATAAGTTGCTAGCATAAATCGGCAACTTTTTGTCCTTGTAAACATCTGCGGCACCATTGTTTGCATTATCTGTAAAAAAGATATATGGATATCCCATTTCTCCACGACTTTGTATGACTTTTGCCCAAACGGTCCTTTTTTCAACATCACCATCAATCATTTCTTGCATCCAGTCATTGGTGACGGTGACGCCATGGGTCAATTCTTGGATAGGGTTTCCTTCTGTACCTATTTCCAAAAATTCCATAATATCTGGATGATCAACTGGGAGATATGGTGAGAAACGACCTCTTCTTACCGAGCCTTGGCTTACGACATCAACCATAGATTCAAATAGTCTCATAACGTGAACTGCTCCTGAAGCCTCTCCATTATTTTTAATCTCTGCACCTCTGTGCCTGATTTTACCAAAATAACCAGAAGTTCCTCCGCCTAATTTTGACATCATTCCTACCTCGGATTGAGTGTACAAAATATTTCCAATGTCATCATCAATATGAGAACCAAAGCAGCTAATTGGTAAGCCGCGTTCTTTACCGAAGTTTGACCATACTGGAGATGCTAGTGAATAATACCCTTCCGACATGTAATTGTAAAACTTATCAGCAAAACCGGGCATCTCTAAAATTTCTTCTGCTCTTTTAGCAATATTTGCTATACGATCCTCGGCGCTTATTCCTTCTCCTAAATACCCAGCAGCTAAAAACCTTCTACTATTATCGTTAAGCCATTCAAATGATGTTTTTGAAGTTAGATTAGACTCCCTGGCCTCTTTTCTGGCTTGGACTAAATGTTGATATGAATTTTTTTGTTCCTCCTTGGTTTTTAGTTTTTTCTGCATTTTTTAGAATAGGTCATCACTCGTTATACTTTGTGTTCTTTTACTATAATTTATAGAACGTTTTACAAAAAAGTCTCCATGCTTGGTTCCTATGATTTCATCATCAAACCATTCAGTTTGGGAAACCAGTTCTTGGTCTATTTCGAAAGCTTTTTCAATTCCAATGCTTTCTAAAGAGTTATTAAATCTATTTTTTAAAAACTCATTAACTACTGACTTAGGCAAAAAGTCAAGTTCACCGTCTTCAAAAATCCAATCTACTACCTCTTTTTCAGCCTCATAAGCTTGTTTGCATAGCTCGTGTATATTTTTGTTGTAGTCTGAGGTAAACCATTCGGGGTTCTCCTTTTGAAGAATTTTAATTAGATCAATTCCGAAATCTCCGTGGATTTGTTCTTCTTTGGAAGTTGCCTCTACAACATTTGAAATACCTTTAAGCATATTTTTATGTTTGTTGAAAGCCATTATAATCAGGAACTGTGAAAACAACGAAACGTGTTCAATAAATAATGAAAACAGAAGAATCGCCTCTGCGTATTCTCTATTGTCATCGCTTTTGGAATTTCTAAGAGCAGTTTCCAAATAACGAACTCTCTTCATTATTGCGGGTTTCTTCTTAAGCTCACTAAACTCTGAATTAAGCCCCAAAATTTCCAGTAAATGGGAGTAGGCATCTGCATGACGAACTTCACTTTCAGCAAAGGTTGATCCTACAGATCCAACCTCTGGTTTAGGAATCCTATGATAGAGGTCTCCCCAGAAAGACTTTACTGCGACCTCTATTTGAGATATTGCAAGCATGGTATTTTTGATGGCATTTTTTTCAACTGGAGATAATCTTGATTTAAAATCTTGAATGTCACTTGTAAAATTGAATTCGGAATGAATCCAATAAGAATGTCTTATAGCCGGAACATATTCATACAAATTTGGATACTCATATGGTTTTAAATTGATTCGTTTTTCGAAGATATCGGTTTGTCTTTGTTGACTTCTTTTGTTTCGATATAGAATATAGGCCTTTGCTACTTCGGGAAACTGACTTTCCATTAGTTTGGTCTCAACTGTATCTTGAACCTGTTCAATGGTTGGAATATACTCTGGTTCTATTTTTTTTCTATCAAGTAGTTTTTGATTTACTAGTAGAGCTATATCCTCCGCATTCTGTTTATTACCAACCCCTACAGCATCCATTGCCTTTTCAATAGCACCTGTGATCTTGTTTAGGTCATAAACTCTGGTGGTGAAGTCTCTTTTGATTATATGTTCTATCTTCATTTTTTTAAAATTAGCTCCAAAAAATAGCCCTTCAATTTTGATTAAATTGAAAAGAATTTTACTTAAAGAATTATCGACAATTTTGTACTAACAAATATTTCAAAAATTTTATCAGAATTGAAAGACCAACTTTTCCACAATGATGGCTAGTTTTTAACAAAAAACAGATTTTTTTAAAAAAACTTAATTTTGAACTTTTTTTTAATTAATTAATACACAACACTTTAGGAATTTAATCCTCTGTGAAACCCCGTTTTTGTTAGAAAAGATGGAAAACGTCAAATAGAGTTGTTTTAATTGCATTTTGAATTTAATTCTATAAGTCGTGTTACTTTAAAAATCCCAAAAACAAAAATTATAAATTTTTAGCTGTCCGATAACCCGTTTTTAACGGCACTGGTGAAAGATACAAATTTCAAAAACTAACCGTCCAATACTTTCTTTTCAGTTCTTTTAATTAATTTTCTTTTTAAAAATCTTCTCTAGTTTTTCATACCACTCAGATCCAAACTTTTTGGTAATGCTATTTTTTAAAAATTGGAACACATAAACTTTATTTTTTTTTCCCAAACTACAAGCAGATTTGCAAATACTCCAGTTGTGATAGTTAATGGCCGTGAAAGAATTATATTTTTTTACTCTTAGAGGGTACAAACCACACGAAATTGGTTTTTCCCAATTGATTTTTTTGTCCTCAAATGATTTTTGGATTGAGCATAGTGCTACGCCTTTTTCATCAAAAAAAGCATATGCACATTCTTTACCGTTAATTATTGGTGTCTCTAAATCTCCGTCTAAGCCTCTAACATAAAGACCTTTTTTTTCAACTTCATCAATACCTTTTTTGGTCATGTATGGTTTGATGTGTTTGTAATTCTTCTTTAATTTTTTTATATCCTCTTTTTCCAAAGGAGCTCCTGCATCCCCTTTTACGCAACACTGCCCTTTACAACTATTTATATCGCAAATAAATTTTTTTTCTAATACTTCGTCAGAAACAATAACATCATCAATTTTAATCATCCTTAAATAAAATTAAAATAATTAGATAAATTTGGAACATATTAAATGTAAGATGAAAAATTTGATTTGGGTATTTATTTTAATTTCAATTGGCATGCTGATCTTCAATGCTTTTTTAATTGACTTTGATGATCCTCTTGTAAACGAGAGTTTAATAGCTGTAATTGGAGTTTTTTCTTCTCTATGCTCTTTTTTACTTCTATTAATACTTCTGTTATCACTTAAGATAAAACGTCTTAAAAAGAAGGGGGACTGAACTAATACTATTTCAAAATTTTTATTGCCTCAAATATATAAGGGTCTTTGATATTATTTATTTCAATCTGTGTTTTTCTGTCAAAAAGTTGAAAAACTAAAATAGATTTAATACTATTAATAACAGTTTCATAGTCACTAGATTTCAAATCTATTTTGTTTTTTTTAGATAATACATTTAAAAGTTCAATCCATTTTGATTTGTCTATAAATTCATCTTTTAAGACATCTTCTTTTTTTAGTTGAGAATAAAATTTGCGGTTTTTATCTACCTCCTCAAAAACCATACGATTGAGTTGATTCCCTATAATTTGATAACTAATATTTCCGGCTTCAGCTTCAGTATTAGGTAAAATTTTATCAGGTAAAATTCCCCCTTTAGTAAATAATTTTTTTCCATTAGTACTATAATACATTACTGTGTCAATAGGTTGATCATATTGCTTTTTTGAATCATTTATCAAGTAGTCGATATTGTCATTATAGGATTTAAAGGGTTTTTGAATACTTCTGCCAGAGGGAGTATAATATTTTGCTACGGTAAGGCGAATTGCATCTTTACCTCCTAAGGGGAATTGATTTTGAACCAACCCCTTGCCGAAAGAAGTTTCTCCAATTATAAAGGCTCTATCATTGTCCTGTAGGGCGCCAGCTAAAACCTCACTTGCAGAAGCGGAGTTTTTATTTATTAAAATGCAAATATTTCCGTCTTTAAATATTCCTTCTCCCGAAGCAAGTTTTTCTTTTATTTCACCTTTACTTGATTTAACAATCACAATTTTTTGATCTTTTTCCAAGAATATATCAGATATTTTCTCAGCTGAAAACAAGTAACCACCAGGGTTATCTCTTAAATCCAAAACAAGTTTCTTAATCCCCTTTTCATTAAAATTTTCAATAGCCAATTTAAAATCAACATCGGTATCTTTAATAAATCTGTCAATTTTAATATATCCTATATCCTCATTTAATTCATAAAAAAAAACTGACCCGATTTCGACCTTTCCTCTCTCAATATTTATCTTAAATTTTTCAGCGGAACTAGGTCTGAAGATTTCAAGATTAATCTTTGAATCTTTTGGCCCTTTGATTTTATCTAAGATTTTTTGATTTGACAGGTTTTTGCCATAAAGGGTATCCCTATCGCTCATTAGGATTCTATCCCCTGCCATTAAACCAAATTTTTCAGCTGGACTGCCTTTCAAAACTCTTATGATAGAAACCGTATCATTTATGAAAAAAAAGTTTACTCCAATTCCTTCAAAACTTCCCCTCATACTTTCATTGACAATAGGTAACTCGTTTTTTGAAATATAAAAAGAATGAGGGTCTAATCTTTTTACAACATCTTTTATAATTTCACTAGAAAGACTATCCAAATCTATTTTGTCTACATAATAATTTTTTAAGTAGTAATAGAAGTTTTCAATTTTCTTTTCCGGATTATTAGAAGACCCAAAAAAATTATTGCCTAAATTCTTGAAATTATAAATTAAAAAAAGTACACTACCTGTTATAATTATCAGATATATATAATTTCTCATTTATTTAATTATTTTAAAGAGATTTGGTTTACCGTAACACCAGCTTTTTTTAAAAATTCAACCCCAGATAAATCTTTGTAAGCCTCAGAATAAACCACCCTGGATATTCCTGATTGATGAATCAATTTAGAACATTCCCTACATGGTGAAAGAGTAACGTAAAGAGTTGCTCCATCACAAGATTGAGTCGAACTTGCAACTTTTAAAATTGCGTTGGCCTCGGCATGCAAAACATACCATTTTGTATAGTTATCTTCATCCTCACAAACATTTTCAAAACCTGTTGGCGTTCCATTGTACCCATCAGAAATTATCATTCTATTTTTAACTATGATGGCGCCAACTTGTCTTCTTTTACAATAGGAAAGTTTTCCCCAAGTTTCTGCCATTTTTAAATAGGCAATGTCGTATTTTTTTGCTTTATCCAATTAGTTTAAAATAATATTAAATTCAAAATCTTGAAAAAATCATTTGTACAGATGCTAAAATAACAATTGAAATTATTACAACTCTCCACATTTGAAATAATGTTTCCTTTTTAGAAAAAATTTGATTTATTGAGATGACTACAAGAACAATCAATATTTGGGCAAATTCGATTCCTAATGCGAAAGGCAATAAAGTTTCCGTTGAGTCATTAGATTGAAAAAGGAATCCGAAATATTTACCAAATCCAAATCCATGAATGATGCCATAAGAAAAAGTTACTATGTTTTGATAAAAAAAATTGTCATTTACTTTATTTCTCAAACTTGAAATTGCAGTTAGTAGAATTGTAATTGGAATTAACAGTTCAATTATATAAGAGGAAGTTTCTATTTTATAATAATTCCCGAAAAACAGTGATATTGTGTGTCCGAGTGTAAAAAAAGTAACCCATACAAAAGTTTTCTTCCACATTTTAAATGTATGATTAATCACCAATACAACGATAAAAAATAAGTGATCTAAACCATCAAGGTCTAATACGTGTTGAAATCCTAGCAATAAATTAAAATAAAAGCTATCCATTAGAAACCTCTCTCTTTTTGAATTTTTTCATATGCATCTTGTACTCTCTGAAATTTTTCTTTTGCTCCTTTTTTTAGCGCCTCATCATTTGATTGTATTTTGTCTGGATGATATTTTTTAGCCATCTCTCTATATGCTTTTTTAACTTCTAAATCAGTTGAATCAGGACTTATTTCAAGGATCTTATATGCGTCATCTGTTGATTTTATAAACATTGCTTTGATGCTTTCAAAATCTATACTGTTAATTCTTAATGAATCCGAGATTTGGAAAATTTTTTTAACTTCAGAAACGTCAATTCTACCATCTGCGTTTGCTATTCCGAATAAAAAATGAAGAATTTGAAGTCTAATCTCATAAGGGGCAACTCTGACAAAATAATTACACAGATTTACAATATCTTGGCCATCTTTTTTCACTTCTTTATTAAATTTTGAAAAAATCATATCCGCATTCATTTTTCCATAACTAGATATAAAATAATTTCTTACGAAGTTCAATTCTCTATCATCAACCTTACCGTCAGCTTTGATAACAATTGCCGCTAGAGAAAGAAGGTTTAATTGTAATTTATCATCGGTAAATTTTCTTCGAAAATTTCCAGTACTGTAGTACCCTCCCTTTAATTGGAGTGAGTTTTCCAAGATGCTGCCTAAAAAGTAACCTATAATCGCCCCAGCAAATCTGAAGTAGATATAACCAAATATTGCACCAATCCATTTTATCATTGACTTACAACTATAATGCAAATATAAGTTTATATAAAAATGTTTTTTTATGCTAATTATAAATTGATAAAATATCTATATTTGAAAAAAAAATTAAATGTATCCAGAAGAAATTGTTTTACCGATGCGCGAGGAATTAACTTCGGTTGGTTTTAAACAGGTAACTACCTCATCTGAAATTGAAAGCGCAATAAAAAGTTCAGGAACCACATTAGTAGTTGTTAACTCTGTTTGTGGATGCGCCGCTGCGAATGCTAGGCCGGGAGTAAGACTTTCACTAGAAAATGGCGTATTGCCTTCCAAATTAACAACGGTCTTTGCTGGAGTGGACCGTGAAGCCACAGATACAGCTAGGTCACTGATGGTTCCCTTCCCCCCCTCATCTCCATCAATTGCTCTATTTAAAGATGGGGAATTGGTTCACATGATAGAAAGACATCACATAGAGGGAAGACCCGCAGAAGCAATAGCTGAGAATCTAAAATCTGCATACGACGAGCATTGTAAATAGTTCAGAAGTTCGGTTTTTGTTTATTTAAAAATGCACTAACTCCCTTTTTAAATTCTGGATGGTCAAAACACTTTGAAAAATACTTGGATTCAATCTCACTGCAACTTTTTTGGCTATCCCTCCCACTATAATTAATTGCCTTAACTGCAGAATTAATTGCATTTGGGGAGTTCATTATGATCTGATTTGCAACCTCTGTTGCTTTATCTAGTAATTCGCTTTTTTCAGTCAAATATGAAATTAATCCTATCTCTAAGGCTTCTTTGGCACTTATCTTTCTACATGTTAAAATCATTTCTTTTGCAATTCCTTTTCCGACTATCTCCGCTAATCTGTATGTGCCCCCATAACCTGGAATAGTTCCCAAAGATGTCTCAGGAAAACCCATTAAAGCATTGTCTGATGCGATTCGGATATCGCAAGATAAAGCTAGTTCTAGCCCTCCTCCTAATGCATATCCATTAATGGCTGCAATAACAGGTTTTGAAAAATCTTCAATAAAATCAAATACTTTTTCTTTTCCTTTTTTAGAAAGATTCATTGCTTCTTTGGATTTAAATTCTGAAAACTCCGAAATATCTGCTCCAGCTGCAAAAGCTTTTTCACCAATACCTGTTAAAATTACTACCCTTATTTTATCATCTTTGGATATTGTTTCAAGAACTGAATTGATTTTATTAAGTAAAGAAATATTTAAGGCATTGAATTTATCCGGTCGATTTAAATATAAAAAAGCAATTTTACCTTTTCGTTCTGTTAATAATTCCTCGTCCTCCATTTTTATTTTTTTAAGATTATTGAAAATTTAGTTCCTTTATTAGGTTCTGATTTAAAACTAATGCTACCATTTAAAGAGTCAATAATATTTTTTACAATAGCTAAACCAAGACCCATCCCAGCTGACTTGGTTGTAAATTTTGGTTCAAATATTTTTAATTGGTCCCTTTTTACAATTCCAGTTCCGTTATCCTCTAAATTCATTTTAAGTTTATTGTTTTCAAGTGAAATTTGTAAGTAAATTTTTGGTGTTCTGTTTTCAGGAACTGCTTGAATAGCGTTTTGAATTAGATTGGTAAGTACCCTAATCCACTGAGTCCTGTCAATAGGCCAAATTATTTTCTTCTTGGTTGTTTTAATTTTAAGATTAGAGCTTTTGAAAATTTGAACTGCTGACTTAGTTATTTCAACTATATCTTGATCTTTTATTTTAGGCTTTGGCATGGTGGCAAAGTCTGAAAAAGTATTTGCAACCATACTCATAGTATCAATTTGCTCTATTAGTGTCTTAAGAAATAACTCCAATTTTTTTTGATAGTTTTTTTCATTGGGATTGTTAAATTGCTGAAAACTCTGTATTGTAAGTCTCATAGGGGTCAAAGGATTTTTGATTTCATGAGCCACTTGTTTGGCCATCTCTTGCCAAGCCTGTTCCCTTTGTCCCTTAGCAAGCTTTTCAGCGCTTTTTTCAAGTTCTGATAACATCTTATTATAGGAACGAACTAAACTTTCAATTTCTTTAGTTTTGGTTTTAATTCTGATTCTATTGTTTTTTTCTAATAATCCAGTTTTAAGAATTTTAGACCTTAACTTTTCTATTGGGCTAGTTATAAAACTTGATAAGAAAAAAGCAAAGAAAATAGTTGCAATCAACATCAAAGAATACACTTGTAGCAAACGAATTAAAAAAGTGTTGAGTTCTGTTTGACTAAACGATAAGTCTTCAAAATAAGGAAAATATAAAATGAGATATGGTTTCAAATCATCTCCTAGAAGTAGACTGTAAGAGGACTGAAATTCTCCCTTTTCATTTATATTTTGTTCAAGTATCCGTGAGGTCTGATTTTTTTTGAGATTTTTTATAATAGTATCATTTACCTTTGAGTGTTCCGTTTCATCAAAGTCATCTACATATGAATAGTAAAACGGTTTCCCATCAAGTGAATATAGAGCAAATTCAACCTTATGAATGGTAGAGATAGAATTAAAATCTTTTAAAAAATAATTATAGTTTTTGGGAATAAATTTAATTGTGGTGTCTTTGCTAATAATATTTTTTAGATGACTTTTTACTTGAGTCTCTTTTCTTATCAATCTTCTATTATTATAATCATCATTTTGAGCAAAATATTGGAAATAGGTAGCCACTACAATTAGTAAAAGCGAAAATATTGTTAGTAATATCATTGAAAAGAAAATTCTTACCCTTAACGAAATTTTACCTTTCATATCGTAATTATTTTCTGTATTTCTGATATAGTTTAATTCCAATAAATAAGAAAATTATAAGTGAAATAAAACTTATAATTCCTGACAAAAGCGTCATTCCTTCCTTAAATGTTGCTAATAAAATTATTATAAACAAAATTAGAGTTGGTGCTTCATTCCATATTCTCATGAAAAAAGAAGACTTTTTAATTTCATCTCTTTGTAATTGTTTAAAAAATACATGCGTTCTAAAATGATAAATAATTAATAGCGCTACAAAAGATAACTTCACAATCATCCACTTTTGTAGTATCCACGAGGGAATGATTATCAACATTAAAACACCAAAAAGTATAGTTAATATAGCCGAAGGCCAACTAATTATATACCATAATCTTCTTGTCATTATTTTTAATTGTTTTGTAAGAATTTCTTTTTCTGGACTATTCCTTTTAGAGGCTTCAATATGATATATAAATAATCTAGGAACATAGAAAAGGCCTGCAAACCAAGCAACAACAAAGAAAATATGAAGGGTTTTAAAATAATTGTAGTATGATTCCAAAATCTAAGTTTTACTAAAATTACAAAAAAGCATTTTTGGAATTGGTTATGTGCTTATTATTAATTTTTTTAATTCAAAATTCAAATAAATCCCAGTAAGTATTGTAGATAAAAGCTCCGACAACGGGAATGATATCCAAACACCGTACACACCGTATATTTTTGAAAGAAAAAAAACTAGTGGTATTAAAAAAAATACTTGTCTTGAAAGTGTAAGCATTAATGCTGGGAAAGCTCTTCCAATTGCTTGAAAATATGCAGAGCCGATTAACTGAATACCAATAATTGGTGTCGCCATAAATACTAAGATGAGTGCATCCGATGTTTTGTTAATAATATTTATATCGGATGTGAAAGCGTTTGCTACTATATCTGAAAATGTATATATGAACAAAAAAATTAAGGTTGCCATACCCGTTGAATAAACAATGGCTTTTTTTACTGAATTTAGAACTCTATCTTTATTTTTTGCTCCAAAGTTATATCCTGCTATGGGAATAAAACCTTGTGTAATTCCTAAAATTGGGAATAACATAAACATCAACATTCTGCTAATTATAGCATAAACAGCAATCATATTTTCACCCTGTAGTGAAAAAAGTATATTGTTTACCACCAAGACAGTTAAACTAACTGCGGCTTGCCTAGATAAAGTGACAAGTCCTAGGGATAATGTTTCCTTGACTATGCTCACATCAAATTTTAAATCACTTGCTTTTAATTTTAAATCAGATTTTTTTAAGACAAAAAACGATAATATATATATACCACATATAAAGTAAGATAAGGTGGTTGCCAGCGCTGCACCATACATCCCCAAACCTAATTCATAAATGAATAAATAATCCAAACATAAATTTGATATCGAGGGAATAAACATAGCATACATAGCACTTTTTGGTTTTCCCTCAGCTCTAATTGTATTGCTAGACATCATGCAAAGTCCAAGAACAGGAACCCCTATCATCACAATTATATAGTATGTTTTAGCTAAATCAAATAATTCTCCCTTACCCCCAAAAAGAGGTATTAAATCGTTTGTATAGTATAAACCTAATGACATAAAAAAAATGGTCGAGATTAAAGTGAGCGAAACTTGATTCCCAAATGTTTTGTTGGCCTTGTCATGATTTTTATTTCCAAGCGACCTTGAAATAATTGACCCACCACCTATACCTATTGACATTCCAATTGCAGCTACAAAAAATGAGACAGGTAAAACGATATTAATTGCTGCAATTGCATTTGGACCAATCCAATGACCAACAAAAATAGTATCAATAAGTATATTTAAGGACATTACTAAAATACCCAAAGATGAAGGTACCGCATGTTTAATAAGTAGCTTTCCAATGGGTTCAATCCCCATTTCCGAAGCAGAACGATTCATATTTTTTCAAGAACTTTTCCATTCCAATCTGTGACCCATTTTGACAAGAGTTCTACCCAGTCTTCTCTGTCATTAATACATGGAATGACATGTAATTTTTCTCCACCGTTTTCTTCAAAATCCTCTACCGCCTCCATTCCAATTTCTTCAAGAGTTTCTAAACAATCCGAGACAAATGCAGGTGTTACAACTGCCATATTTTTTAATCCAGATTTTGCAAAATTTCTTATTGTTTTATCTGTGTAGGGTTGCAACCATGGATCAGGACCTAATCTAGATTGAAATGATGTAGAGTAGGTACCCTCTTTAAGTTTGAGGAATTTGGCAACTGCTTCAGTTGTTTTTATACTTTGGTGGCGGTAACAGAAATTATGCGCTTTTGATTCAATATCACAACAAACATTATTCATCTTACAATGTGATTTAGTAATATCAGACTTTCTAATGTGTCTTTTTGGGATACCATGATATGAAAATAAAAGATGCTCCCATTTTTTATTGTTTAAAAACTCTTTTATAGAATTTGATAAGACCCGTATATAGTCTTTATCGTTATAAAATGATTTGAATGAAGAAAATTTAAGATGAGGATAATATTTATTTTTAATTTCTTCAGCTAATACTAGAATGGTTTCTGTAGTTGCCATCGCAAATTGAGGATACAAAGGAATAATTAGTATTTCGTCTACCCCTTTTTTTGACAAAGAATCCAAACCATACTTTATTGATGGATTACCGTAGCGCATTGCAAGTTCTACAGGTAAGTCAACTTTTTTCTCTAGCTTTTCCTTTAATCTTTTTGAAAGAACAATTAAAGGAGATCCTTCATTCCACCAAATTTTTTTGTATGCCTTTGAAGATTTTTTTGGTCTAGTATTTAAAATAATTCCTTTTACCAATAAACTTCTAACAAAGTAAGGGAAATCAATTACTCTTTCATCCATTAAAAATTCTCTCAAATAATTTTTAACATCAGCAGGTTCAGGTGTATCGGGGGATCCTAAATTTACTAATAAAACTCCTTTCATATATTGTATGATATTTTAGAAAAATTCTCACGAAGATAATGAGAGTAAATATTTTTTTGGAGTAATTCCAAATTTCTTTTTAAAAGCAGCTATAAAGTGACTGGCAGTTGAATATCCAACTTTTAGACCAACTTCGTTGACGTTGTATTTACCAGAATCCAACATTCTCCTAGCTTCTTCCATTTTGTGAGTTAATAAATATCCATAAACAGTATCTCCATATAACTCTTTAAATCCTTCCTTTAATTTATTTAAACCTATTTCAACCCTACTTGAAAGTTCAACCAATGAAGGTGGTTCAGAGAAGTTTTGAAGAATTATTTCCTTTGCATTTCTTATTTTTCGTACGTTATCTTCATCAGCTAAGAAGGGACAATTCTCTATACTTGAATCTTCACTTTTACTAAAACAAAGACTCAATAATTCATAAATTTTACCGGTTATATATAAAGATTTCATGTTATTGTTGACTTTAGCTTTTATGATTTGACTAATCACAAAATTCATACTTGGAGTAATAATCATCGACTCATAATACTTTTTAGCAGTGTTTTCATCACTTAGAAAAGGAATGTTTTCAGCATCGGATGAAAATAAGCTATGAAATTTTTTGATAGAAATTATAATACTAAGAATGGATGACTTTGGATTTAAATTTAAATTTATTGGTAAATCTTTTTCTGGATTAAATAGCAGAACAACTTTATTTTGGTCAATTGGTAATAAATAGTTTCCATTATTAAAAATAAAATCAGCTCCCCCATTTACACAAAAATGAAATTGTATCAAACTTCTTTTTACATCTTTGGTACTAGTATGTTGAAGATCTGAATCATTTTTGAAATGATACATGTAAAAACCATTACTTAACTCAAATTTTTTTGTTAAACTTTTATCGTTATTTTTAACAGACATTGTTAAACGCATTATTTAGAATCAATCTATATAAGGTAGTCGTATAGTAATTATAACCAATATTTACCTTACAAGGTTCAAAAGTATACTCTTTGCGTTAATTATTATACTTTTATCGTTATTTTTTTAGTGTAAGTGATATTATTTTTGTGTTGTATTAGAGTTTTGAATGAATAGTTTTAATGATTTAACTAATTTTTATGTAATAGGAATTAGTTATAAGAATGCAGATTTACACACTAGGGGAAAATTCAACCTTTCAAGGTCCCAAAAAATTAAAATTTTAGAAAAAGCTAAAAAACTTGGGATAAGTGAAATTTTAATTAACAACACATGCAATAGAACAGAAATTTATTCTTTCGCTAAAAATCCATCTGTACTTGTAAATTTATTATGTGAGAAATCTAATGGTAATCATCAAACCTTCGAAAATCTCGGCTATATTTTTGAAAATACAGAAGCTATAAATCATATTTTTAAAGTTGGTACTGGGCTGGATTCTCAAATTTTAGGGGATTTTGAAATTATTGGCCAACTTAAAAACAGTTTTAATCTTTCCAAGGATAATCATCTAATTGGAAGCTTTATGGAAAGACTTACAAATTCGGTTATTCAAGCAAGTAAAAGAATAAAAACTGAAACAAAAATTTCTTCTGGTGCAACATCAGTGGCTTATGCAGCAGTTCAATTTATTATTAATGAAGTTGATGACGTATCAAATAAGAATGTTTTACTTATAGGAACAGGAAAAATTGGAAGAAATACATGCGAAAACCTAGTGAAACATACTGAAAACAAAAAAATAACTGTTATTAATCGCTCTAAAGAAAAAGCTGAGATTCTTGGTCACAAATTTGACGTATTGGTTAAAGATTTTAGTGAAATTTATAGTGAAATGGAAAAAGCCGATATAATTGTTTTAGCCACTGATGCTGATGAGCCCTTAATTCACAACAAAGTTCTTACAAAACAACAAAAACTACTAATTATAGATTTGACAATTCCTTCAAACATTCAAATTGATAGTAGCATGAAAAACGTTAAAGTTGTTAACCTTGACGACCTCTCTAAAATAACTCATAACACTCTTTCCGAAAGAAAAAGATATATACCAGAGGCGAAAAAAATTATTGAAGAAATACAACAAGAGTTTTTACAATGGATTCATGATCGGAGATATGCTCCAGCTTTGAAAGCTCTGAAAAATAAGTTAATAGAACAGCAAAATGCTGAAATTGGTGCAAGAAAAAGAAAAAATGGGGTTGCAATTCACGATCCATCACTTTCCTATGATATGATTCAAAAAATAACGGGTCAATTTGCATTTTATCTTAAGGAAAATCCAAGTAAGGCCAACGATGCTATGAACATTTTTAAAGAGGTGTTCCAACTCGACCTTCAAAATCATGAATAGGCCAATTATATTGGGATCAAGAGCCAGCAAGTTGGCAATATGGCAAACAAACTTGGTTAAAAATAAACTCGAAGATTCAAGTGTTAGTTGTGAAATCAAAATAATTAAAAGCTTTGGAGATATTGATCTTAAAACCCCGATTTATTCAATGGGAATTACAGGGGTCTTTACAAAAGAATTAGATCAAGCATTATTAAACCAAGAAATAGATGTCGCGGTTCACAGTTTAAAAGACGTTCCAACAAGACTAGCTGAAGAAATTTGTATCGGAGCTGTACTAAAAAGAGGGAAATGGGAGGATATTGTTTTATGGAAAAATATAGAATGTAAGTCAAAAAAAGTTAGATCAGTTGCAACTGGTAGTCTAAGAAGAAAATTTCAATGGAAACTAAAATATCCTAACGATAAAATAGTCCCGATAAGAGGCAATATTCCTTCAAGAATCAAAAAGTTAAAAACTGATTCTAAAATCGATGGAATTTTCTTTGCTAGTGCGGCTCTTTCTAGATTAAAAATTTATGAAAAAAATGAGGAAACTTTGGACAATTTTCTTCCAGCTCCTTGCCAGGGATTTATTGTAGCAACATGTTTAAAAGAAAACAAGTTTATAATTGAAACCCTAAATAAAATAAATAATAAAAAATCCAGTATTTGTTCAGAAATAGAGAGAGATTTTTTGAGAACCCTTGAGGGTGGTTGTTCCGCCCCAATTGGCGCAATTGCAGAGGTTAAAGGAGAAGTTATTGATTTTAAAGGTGGGGTTTTCTCAATGAAAGGAGAACAACCTAAAATCATTGAAGCCTTACTAAAAATTGATGAGAGAAATAGGGCTGGTAAAAGGTTAGCAAATGAGGTTTTAAGAAATGGAGGCAAAAAGTATATAGAAGAGGCAAAGGTAAAATGAGAAATAAAAGAATCTTATCAACCAAAATTTTAAATAACGATGAGTTAAATCAACTTGATTTACACGGGCATGAGATTGAACAATGGAATTTTATAAAAGTTGAAGAAAAAAAAATTTCAACTAAATTAAATGAGGAGATACTTATTTTTTCATCCCAAAATGCCGTTAATTCGTTTTTCTCACAGCATCAAAATATAACAAGCAGAAATTGTATCTGTGTAGGTGAAAAAACCAAAGAACTTCTGGAAAAGAGAAAACAAAATGTTATCAACTTTTTTATAAGTTCAAAAGACATGGTTAAATTTTTAGAAAGAAACCTCTTGGGTGAAAAATTTATTTTTTTTACCGGTAATCAACGCATGAATAATATCGAAAACTTCTTCGATAATCAAAATGATAATTTCAGAGTTGTTGAGGTTTACAAGTCGTACTGTAATTCTAAATGTTTTAAAAATTTTGATATTGCTTTATTTTTCAGTCCTTCTGGTGTTAGATGCTTCGCAGAATTGAATTCTTTTGAAAACATGGACTGCTTTGCAATTGGAGAGTCTACAGCTAATGAACTTAAAAATTATACTAAAAACATCCATATTGCAAAAAAACCGACGATAAGTAATTTGATTGATAAAGTAAAACTTTTACACTAAACTATATGAAAAACGATTTACTTCTTAGAGCCTTGAAGGGTCTTCCAGTTGAAAGACCTCCGGTATGGATAATGAGACAGGCTGGAAGATATTTGCCAGATTATATTAAACTTAAAAATAAATATGATTTTTTTACTCGCTGCAGAACTCCAGAGTTAGTTTCTGAGATAACCCTTTTGCCAATTGATCAAATAGGAACTGATGCTGCGATTATTTTTAGTGATATATTGGTCGTCCTTCAAGCAATGAATATTGAAGTAGAGATGAAGCCAAATTTTGGACCATTTATTCCTAATCCCATCGATTCAAAAGAAAAAGTGAAAAATTTAATAACCCCAAATGTTAGGGATAAACTTGGATATGTGTTTGAAGCTATCAAGATAACTAAAAGGGATCTAAATGATAGAGTCCCCCTAATAGGATTTGCTGGCTCTCCTTGGACTCTTTTTTGTTATCTAGTTCAGGGTAGTGGTTCAAAAACTTTCGACAAATCCAAAGGATTCGCTTTTGCAAATCCAAAAGAAACCGAAATAATTCTTGAAAAGATAACCTTGACGACCATTGAATATTTGAAGGGACAAATTGATGCAGGAGCAGATGTTGTTCAAATTTTCGATTCATGGGGGGGACTTTTATCACCATCTGATTACAGTGAATTTTCTCTTAAGTATATTAATAGAATAGTATCGGCAATTAAGAACTACGCCCCCGTTATTATTTTTGGAAAAGGATGTTGGTTTGCTTTGAATGAAATGGTTAAAACTGGAGCTTCTGGTCTAGGAATTGATTGGAGTTGCTCTGCAAGAAATGCACGATATTTGTCTGGTGGGAATATAACTCTGCAGGGAAACTATGATCCAGCCAAATTACTTTCCCCAATTTCAAAAATCAAATCAGATGTGAATCAAATGATTAACGACTTTGGTAAACAGAGTTATATTGTGAATCTTGGGCATGGAATATTGCCAAATATACCCGTATCACACGCTAAAGCTTTTGTAGACGCTGTAAAAGAGTATAAGAGTTTATAAGATGAAGGAACAGTTTCAAAACTACATACAAAATCTTCAATTGTCTATAACAAGTGAACTTGAAAAGGTTGACGGCAAATCGAAATTCAGCAATATAAAGTGGCAAAGAAAAGGAGGTGGTGGTGGTGTTACTAAGATTATTGGAAATGGTGATGTCTTTGAAAAAGGTGGAGTAAATATATCTAATGTGTTTGGGGAATTACCAAAAACCATGAAAGATTACTTAAATACTAAATATTCTTTTTTTAGTGCTTGTGGACTGAGCTTGGTCATTCATCCTAAAAGTCCGCTAATTCCAACTGTTCACAGTAACCTTAGATATTTTGAACTTTACAACAAATCTAAAATGATTGTTGACCAATGGTTCGGTGGAGGAATTGACCTAACGCCATATTATATTGACAATTTTGATATTAATCATTTTCATAAAGTCTGTAAAATTTCATGTGATGAACATGACAAAAATTATTATGAAGTTTTTAAGAAAAATTGTGATAAGTATTTTTGGAACAAGCATAGAGAAGAAGCAAGAGGGGTCGGTGGAATCTTTTTTGATTATTTAAAACCAACTGATAAATCAGTAAATGAACTATTTAATTTTGTGACTACAGTTGGGAATAATTTTTTGAACTCTTATTTACCAATTGTGAAAAAAAATAAAAAAATTACCTATTCAGATAAACAAAAAAAATGGCAAGAAGTTAGAAGAGGAAGATATGTTGAATTTAACCTTCTTCATGATAAAGGAACTCAATTTGGAATCAAAACTAATGGAAGGATAGAGAGTATTTTTATGAGCTTGCCCCCAACCGTTAGGTGGGAGTATAATTTTCAACCAACTAAAAACAGTTCAGAAAGTGAGCTGGTTAGTATATTAAAAAAACCCAAAGAATGGATTTAAAGTAAAATATATGTTTCCAAAACAAAGAAAAAGAAGACTTAGAAATTCTGACTCAATTAGAAAAATTGTCAGCGAAAATAACTTAACTGTTAACGATCTAGTAACTCCTATTTTTTTAACAGAAGGAAAAAAAGTAAAAGAGGAAATAGAATCTATGCCAGGTTACTTTAGGTTATCGCTAGACCTTTTAGAAGAAGAAATTAATTCCTTATGGAAATTAGGCTTAAAAGCTGTTTTACTTTTTGCAAAAATTCCAAATAAACTTAAAGATAATAAAGGAAGGGAAGCTTTAAATGAAAACGGATTAATGCAAAAGGGAATTAGATTAATTAAGTCCATTAATCCTCAAATTTTAATCATTTCCGATGTTGCACTTGATCCATACTCATCACATGGCCATGATGGTATCGTTTTGGATAATAAAATTCTTAATGACGAGACCAATGAAATTTTATCAAAAATAGCTCTTTCACACGCTAAAGCCGGGGTTGATTTTGTTTCTCCTAGTGATATGATGGATGGGAGAATAGGTGAAATTAGAACAACTCTTGAAAACAATGGATTTAAGAATACCGGAATTATGAGTTACAGTGTAAAGTATGCATCCAATCTTTATTCTCCCTTCAGGGATGCGTTATCGTCCAATCCAGGATTTGGTGATAAAAAAACATACCAAATGGATTTTCACAATAGAAAAGAAGCAATTAGTGAAACTTTACTTGATATTGATGAAGGGGCGGATATTGTTATTGTAAAGCCTGGAATATTTTATTTAGATATAATTTCCGATCTGAACTCAAAAATAAATCAACCGATAGCTGCCTACCAAGTTAGTGGTGAATATGCTATGTTAAAAGCTGCTCAATCAAAGGGTTGGATAGACTATGATTCTGTAATTTATGAAAATTTAATAGCATTCAAAAGAGCTGGTTGTTCAATGATAATTACTTACTGTGCTAAAGATATAGCAAGGATTCTCAATTCTAAGAAGAATTAATCTTTTGATAAGCTTGAGGCTATATATTCTGAAATTTGATCTTCTAGTAAAGGAAGGGTAAGGGTTCCGTTTTTTAGTATCGATTCATGAAAATCTCTAATATTAAACTTTTCTTTTAATTTTTCTTCTGCCTTCTTTCTTAATTCAACGATTTTTAATTCTCCTATTTTATAAGATAATGCCTGCCCTGGCCAAGATATATATCTATCTACCTCCGTATGTATTTCGTGTTCAGACAAAGCAGTATTATTTAACATGTAGTCTATTGCTTGCTCTCTAGTCCAATCAAAAGAATGTATACCAGTGTCGACTACCAATCTACAAGCTCTCCACATTGAGTAAGATAGTTGACCAAATTTTTCATAAGGAGTGCTATAAATTCCCATTTCCTCTGCTAAGAGTTCACTATATAATCCCCAACCCTCACCAAATGCTGATAGATATAAATCTCTTCTGAATTTAGGAATAGAATCTGGAAGTTCCTTGTTAAGCGCACCTTGTAAATGATGTCCTGGCACAGCTTCATGTGCTGTTAAAGCTGGGATATTAAATAGAGGTCGACTAGAGAGGTTATAAGTATTTACCCAATAGAATCCTGGGCTAGTCCCATCTTTTGCAGCAGGAATATATCTTCCACCTGTGTACTTTGGAGCTATTGATGAAGGTACAGGTGCAACACCATAAGGTTGTCTTGGTAAATGTTTAAAAAATCTAGGTAGTTGCTCATCTAATCTTTTAGCTATATCTCTTGCGTGAACTAATAATTCTTTTGGGGAAGATGCGTAGAATTTTTTATTCGTTCTAAGAAAACTTAAAAATTCATTGAAATCACCTTGAAATTTCACTTTACTAATAACCTCAAACATTTGTTTTTTTATTTTTTCAACCTCTGCAATACCTAATTTGTGAATTTCTTGTGGCTTAATTTCAATAGTGGTATAGTATCTAATTCTACTTTCATAGTACTTATCTCCATTTGGGATTTGAGAAACTCCAATTGAATTCCTTGTTCTGGGCAAATACTCTTTCTCAAAAAAATGTTTAATTTTTTTGAAAGAGGGAATAACAGAATCCATTATAATATTAGCTGCTAGTATTTGTAGACTGTCTTTTATGTAATTTGGAATCGAGTTAGGTAGTTTTAAAAAAGGGGAGTAATAAAAATTATTTTTGTAAGATGGTGTAATATGTTTGTCATAAGTTGAGTTATAACCTTCAAAAATTATTTTAGGTTGGGATATACCCATATCAAGACCCCTAGAAATCAGTTCGATGTTTTGTTTTACAAAATTTGGAATCTCTCCCAAAGTTTTGATATAATCATGAGCCTGGTTAATACTTGAAATTTTTTTTACTCTGTAAACTAAATTGTTATGAAAACCTGCATCTGATAAAATGGGGTTGTAATGGGTTTTAAAATTAAAATCAACTATTTTTTTCTTAATAATAAAAGTTAATAGTTCATGAGAAATTTTATCCTGTTCTGAAAGGAGATTTTTATTTACTTTAAATAACCTTTCATATGTTTTTTTGTAAAACTGACTCTCTCTTTCAAACCTTTCCTCACTAAAATCTCCGAGTAAATATCTAGAATCATCAAATGGTTTAAAATTCTCAAAATCTTGAACAATTTTCTCAAATATTTTAGAGTCTTCTTGCTTCAAACAGGATGAAAAAATCAGAATAAATAATAATAATGATTTTATATTTAAATTCATGAAAGAAATTGTCTTATTGAAAATATTAAATTATCTTATTTGAATACAAAATTATGAAATCCGCATTAATTTCATTTTCAGTTATAGTAACTATAATAATTTTATTGTATTTAAGTCCTATAGGATATGTAATACCAGGGGTTTTTAAAATTTATGGAACAGGGCACACCACAGCTTTCCTAGATGATTACAAAATATTTGATAATCTCATAGTTGAAAATGGATCGATTAAAACTAAGTGGAATCATCACAATCTATACAATCAAATCCCACTATCAAAAGAGTTTGATTCAATTAATAAGAAATATAAAACAGTAGCTTATCTTATTTTTCATAAAGATAGTTTACTTCATGAATCTTATTATTTGGGTCATAATTCCAAATCCAAAAGTAATTCATTTTCAATGGCAAAAAGTATGGTCACAGCTATGCTTGGAAAAGCTATAGAGCAAGGTTACATATCCAGTCTAGATCAAAAAGTAAGCGATTTTTATGATGAGTTTTCTCAAGGTGTTGCTTCAAAATTAACTGTTGGTGATTTAGCTTCAATGTCATCCGGATTAGATTGGACAGAAAAATATTACTCCCCTGTTAATATAACTACTGAATCTTATTTTACGAAGGATTTAGAAAAATTATTATTATCAAGAAAAATCACAGGACAACCGGGTAAATCCTTTAAATATTTAAGTGGTAATACTCAGCTCTTAGGAATGATTATTAGAAAAGCAACGGGTAAATCTTTATCAGATTATTTTTCCAAAAACTTTTGGATCCCAATTGAAGCTGAAGAAGAAGCACTTTGGCAAATTGATGGTATAAAAAATAAGATGGAAAAAGCATTTTGCTGTTTTGCATCAAATGCAAAAGATTTCGCGCGATTTGCTAAGTTATTTAAAAATAAAGGGAGATGGAATGGGCAAGAAATTATAGATTCAAGTTTTGTGAATCTAAGTTTAAATCCAAGATTTGAAAAAAGTCCTAATTACGGTTATGGTTGGTGGCTTTTAAATAGAAATAATGAAAAAGGGTTTTTAATGAGAGGTCATCTTGGTCAGTATGTTATTGTATTTCCAAAATCAGATTTAATAATCGTGAGATTGGGCCATAAAAAAGGTCCAAAAAATGAGGGTTATTATATTGATGAGGCATTCAAAATGATAAGTGATGTTGAAGAACATTAATTTATCTAGAGTTCTTTTTTTGGACATAGAGACAGTTCCTGAAAAATACAATTATAAGGAGCTAAATAGTAACAAAAAAAAAATATGGGAAGAAAAATATGGAGGAGAGAAAGAATATCCAAAATCCAGTATGCTAGCTGAATTTGGAAAAATTATTTGCATATCTGTCGGCTTTTTTAATTTAAAAACTTCTAAAAAAAGATCATTCAGAGTTAAAAGTTTTATTGGAGAAGAAATAGAAATTCTTGAAAATTTTAAAGCCCTATGTGACACACATTTTCATTTAAAAAGTAGTCTTTTATGTGCTCATAATGGAAGAGAATTTGATTTCCCATTTATAGCAAGAAGAATGATTATCAATAAAGTTAAATTACCCAAAATACTTGATATGCATGAAAAAAAACCTTGGGAAATCCCTCATTTAGATACTCTTTATCTATGGAAATTTGGAGACTACAAAAGTTCAATATCACTTAGACTTCTTTCTGAAGTTTTGGGGTTGAGTTCAAAAAAAATTAAATTACAAGGCGAGCAAATAGCTAATAAGTTTTACTTAGAAAAACAAATAGATAAAATTGTTGAATACTGTGAAAATGACGTTTTGGTTTTATCACAAGTAATATTGAGATTTAGAAACGACCGCTTGCTGGATGACGAGGAAGTGGTTTTCTTAAAAAATTAGCATCAAGACTATGGTGCTGGATCTGGATATTTGGAGTGTACTTTCTCTATTGAACTTAAAATTTCAGATGACAGTGATTTGTTAATTGAATTAATGTTCTCGCTCAACTGATTTAAGTTTGTTGATCCAATTATGTTGCTCGTAACAAATTCTTTTGAATTAACAAAACTAATAGCCATCTCAGTTAGACTAAGACCAAAAGTGTTTGCTATTTCATAATACTCATCTGTAGCATTTATGGAATTTTCACCACTAAATCTGGCTAAATTAGGAAAGAGTTTAAATCTTGACTTTTCAGGCATTTGCCCTCCCCTGTACTTACCAGTTAAACGACCAAAGGCTAAAGGGGAATATGCTAGTAAACCAACTCCCTCTCGCATACAAAGTTCAGCAGTCCCAACCTCAAAAAGTCGATTTAATAAATTATATGGATTTTGAACCGTACTGATTTTAGGGAAACCCTTTTTTGCCAAATTTAAAAATCTCATTATCCCCCAAGGATTTTCATTAGATAGACCGATTGATCTTATTTTACCCTCTTTTATTAAATCACCCAAAGTCATTAAAATTTCTTCAAAGTTGTCAGTCCAGTTGTCTTCACTAGGTGAAAACTTATATCCTCTAATACCAAAATTGTTGGTCTGTCTTTCAGGCCAATGCAACTGATAAAGGTCAAGATAGTCTGTTTTGAGTCTTTCGAGGCTTTTTTCCAAAGCTCCTCTCAAAATATTTGGACTGAAATGGTTTTTTTTTCTAATATGTGCGGTATACGAGCCAGGGCCAACAATTTTAGATGCTAGAACAATTTTTTCTCTTTTGCTACTTTTTTTAATCCAAGAACCTATAATCCTTTCAGTATCAGCATAAGTAGAATTGTCTGCTGGAACAGGATATAATTCTGCTGTATCCAAAAAATTTATGCCCCTATCCAATGAAAAGTCAATCTGAGAATGTGACTCATTTTCTGAATTCTGCTTACCAAATGTCATTGTTCCTAAACATATCTTGCTTACACTTATATCAGTATTTGGCAACTTTGTATATATCATATATTTATTTTAAAGCCAATCAAAATTCAAATCAATACCTATCGGACAGTGGTCAGATTGATAAGTATCTGTAAAGATATTTGCATCTACTAACTTTTCATCTAGACTTTCAGGTACAAGTATATAGTCTATTCTCCATCCCTTGTTATTTGCTCTAGAGTTAGCACGATAACTCCACCAAGTGTATTTATCTTTTTCTTTATTAAATTTTCTAAATGAATCAATGAATCCATTATTTATAAATTTATCCAACCATAATCTTTCTTCTGGTAAAAACCCAGAAACATTTTTATTTCTAATTGGATCGTGAATATCTATATGCTTATGGCATATATTATAGTCTCCACAAATAACAATATTATTTAAATCTTTTTTTAATTCATTTATATAGTTTTGGAAGTCATCCATAAATTTAAATTTATGATCGAGTCTTTGAATATTTGTGCCTGAAGGGAGATAAAGGCTAATAACTGAAAAATCATTATAATCAACACGAATTACTCTTCCCTCCTCGTCCATATGACTAATTCCAGTCCCATACGCTACATTTAGCGGCTTCCTTTTTGTTAAAATTGCTACTCCGCTATATCCTTTTTTCTTTGCAGAATACCAGTAATTGTAGTAACCCAATTTTTCAAATACTTCTGTTGGTATTTGATCCTTCATAGCTTTAATTTCTTGAAAACATAAAATATCTGGATTTACATATTCAATCCAATTAATTAGATTTTTTTTTAAAGCAGCCCTGACACCGTTTAAATTATAAGAAATTATTTTTATCATTTTAGGAAGGTTTTATTCCAAAATTCGATTACATTTCAATTAGCATTTAGCCAATTTCTTATGTTAAGTTTTTTATTTAGAATATTTTCAAGAGATTCCAAAGAAATTCTATCTTGTTTCATTTGATCTCTATCTCTTAAAGTTACTGTATTATCATCAAGGGTGGTGTAATCAATTGTTATGCAAAATGGAGTGCCAATCGCATCTTGTCTTCTGTATCGCCTACCAATGGCATCCTTTTCATCGTATTGTGCTGAATAACTTAATTTCAAATCATCAAAAATCTTTTTTGCATATTCTGGCAAACCATCTTTTTTAACTAGTGGAAGTATAGCTAACTTTATTGGAGCTAAGAAAATTGGAAATTTTAATACTTTCCTTATGGTCCCATCAGTTAATTTATCTTCTCTTAAAGACCAGGATAAAACTGCTAAAAACATTCTATCAAGGCCAATGGATGTCTCTACAACATACGGGATATAATTTTTTTCTAGTTTTTGGTCAAAGTATTTAAGATTCTTCCCAGAAAACTTTTCATGATTACTTAAATCAAAATCGGTTCTAGAATGAATTCCTTCGAGTTCTCTAAACCCAAAAGGAAATTTAAATTCAATATCACAAGCTGCATCAGCATAATGAGCAAGTTTTTCGTGGTTTTTGAACCTATAATTTTCAGAACCCATCCCAATTGACTTGTGCCATTCCATTCTTTTACTCATCCACTTGTTGTACCATTCTTTTTGTGTTCCAGGGGGAATAAAAAATTGCATTTCCATTTGCTCAAATTCTTTCATTCTAAAAATGAATTGTCGTGCAATGATTTCATTTCTAAATGCCTTCCCTACTTGAGCAATTCCGAAAGGGACTCTTAACCTTGAAGTTTTTTGAACATTTAAAAAGTTTACAAATATACCTTGTGCGGTCTCAGGTCTCAAGAAGATTTCAGTCATGGATCCTGAGGTAGCTCCGAGCTTTGTTGAAAACATTAAATTGAACTGTTTAACATCAGACCAGTTTTTTGAACCCGATTTCTCACACGCAATTTCGAGTTCAATAATTAAATTTCTGACATCATTTAAATCGGATTTTTCTAAAGAAGTATTGAGTCTATTCAAAATTTTTTCGACCTTTTTTTTAAGCTCATTAACTTTTGGATTTGTTTCAATGAATTTTTTTTCATCAAAATCTTTTCCAAATCGTTTTTTGGCCTTTGAGATTTCCTTCATAATTTTATTATCCAATTTTTCGCAATATTCTTCAACTAATGAGTCAGCACGATACCTCAGTTTTGAATCTTTATTATCAATTAAGGGGTCATTAAATGCATCTACATGGCCAGAGGCTTTCCATGTAGTTGGATGCATAAAAATGGCAGAGTCAATGCCAACGATATTAGAATGGAGATCTACCATAGCTTTCCACCAGTAGTTTTTAATATTATTCTTGAGTTCTACTCCATTGTGAGCATAATCATAAACAGCACTTAACCCCTCATAAATATCACTAGAAGGAAAAATAAAACCATACTCTTTGGCATGAGATATTATTTTTTTCATTTCCATAATTCCCAAAAGTACTTCTTTTTTATATTAACGAAGAATAAAGTAATTTAAAAGGGGAAAGATTTTTAAAGGAATTAAATCTTAATTTAATAATGCAATATTTACAATTATAATTTACTTTTATTTCATAAATAATAATTCAATTTATTTTTGTGGGAAGGTGGCTTTTAATTTTTGTTGTTGTTGTTGAAAGTTTAGCCCTTACTAATTGCGCGAAAAGAGGAACATTAACCGGTGGCCTGAAAGACACTATCCCTCCAATTTTAATAAATGCTAGCCCTCCTTTAAATACTATAAATTTTAATTCTGAAAAAATTACACTCAACTTCAATGAATATTTAGAATTAAAGGACATAAATCAACAGCTTATAATTTCACCCCCGTTAGAAAGCAAAGATTATAAAATAATCCCGGAAAATACGGTGACAAAAAAAGTTGAAATTGAGATTAGAAATAAACTTCGCGAAAACTCTACCTTTACATTTAATTTTGGTTCATCCATTGTTGACTACAATGAAGGCAATCCTTTACCATTCTTTAATTATACTTTTTCTACAGGAGATTACATTGATTCATTGAAAATTTCTGGATTTGTAAAAGATGCTTATGAGATTGATTCTCTGGATTTTGTATCCGTTCATTTATATCCCATAGATTCTGTATTTACTGATTCAACAATTTATAATCAAAAACCCTTTTATGTTGGAAATACACTTGATAGTGTCTATTTTGAATTGAATAATCTTGCTCCAGGCAAATATGAATTTATTGCTATTAAAGACAAATCAAAAAATTACTATTTTGATCAAAGCTTTGATAAAATAGGGTTTTTTGAGAATCCAATTGAAATTCCGAGAGATACTTTTTTTCTACCTGTTCTGTTTAAAGAAATTAAAAACTTTCAGTGGGGTAGAGCAAAAATAATAAATGATCATCATATCGAATTTCCTTACTATGGGGAGCTGGGAGACAGAAAAGTAACTATAAAAAATAAATTTGAAGAGGGCACAAAAAGTTTTTTTACTAGAGATAGAGAAAAAGACACTCTTCATTTTTGGTTTACTCCTCAAAAAAAGCTTGATTCAATTATTACAGAAGTAGAACTTGAAGACAGTACTGCGGTAACAATTTTAAAACCATTTAAGCTGGAAAAGGATTCTTTAATGTTGAATATTTTTCCCTCTAACGGTAACAAGATTGATTTCTTAGATACACTAAAAATAAAAAGTAATTTGCCAATAACAAAAGTCAATGAAAATTTAATCCAAATTTTTGATATTGACACTCTAGAAATTCCATTTTCAACTAAAATTGATAAAAATCTTGATTTTATCTTCTTGAATTTTGAAAAAATTCCCAACGATTTATACCAAATTCAAATCCTTCCTAATGCAATTAACGATTTTTTAGGATCAACCAATGACACTATTTTTCACAAAGTCAGTACTACAAAAATTGAAGACTATGGTAAACTACTTTTAAGTGTAAAAAAGGGAAAGTATAATAAAAAATATATTTTAGAACTCATTGACAATAAAGGAAAACTAATTAGAAGAGCCTATAATAATCCTGACGGTTTTTACACTATGGAATATTTACTCCCAGGAGAATACCAAATTAGAATAATTAAAGATGCTAATGGAAATGGGAAATGGGATACAGGAAATTATTTAAAAAAAATACAGCCTGAAGAAGTAAAATATTTGAAAGAATCGATTATTGTAAGAGCCAACTGGGAACTTAATGAAACTATTGAATTGTAAAATTGTCTATATCATTTAGAAATTTTAATTTTTTTCGACACAAAATTATTTCTTGTTTATCAAAAGTGAAATTTATAACGTCACTTTTATTTTTTTTGCTTTGTGCTACTTTGTCTCCCAAATAATTATAATATGTTGTGTGTCCTGGATAACTTTTATTATTTTGATCCTTTCCTACTCTATTTACACCCAGACAATAACACATGTTTTCTATTGCTCTAGCTTTTAAAAGAGAATCCCAGGCTTGGATTCTTTTCTTGGGCCAATTAGCAACATAAATTAAAAGGTCATAATTATATTTATTTCTTGACCAAATTGGAAATCTTAAATCATAACATATTCGTAAGCAAATCTTCCACCCTTTATATTCAAAAATCCCTAAATTATTACCCTTAGTATAATATTTATTTTCACCAGCTAGAGTAAAAGTGTGTCGTTTATCGTAAAAAAATATGCTCTCATCAGGGGTAACGAAAACAAAACGATTGAATACTGAAGACCCTTCTGATATAATAATACTTCCTCCGATAGCTGAGTTTAACTTTTTGGCCCATAATTTCATCCTATTAACTGTTTTACCGTCCATGTCTTCAGAAAATTTTTTAGCTTGCATTGTAAAACCTGTAGTAAACATTTCAGGGAGTAATATAATATCAACTTCTGTAATTTGATTTATCTTTTCTTCAATAACTTTCAAATTTTCAAGTTTTGATTCCCATTTTATATCGAATTGAATCGCCGCAATTTGAAGATTATTTTTCAACACTTAAAAATTAGGGCTTTAGAGTAGACGATAAGTATTCGCTATTCATTCTAGCCACATTCTTTAAGGAAATTCCCTTGGGACACTCAACTTCACATGCTCCTGTGTTGGTACAATTTCCAAAACCCTCATCATCCATCTGTTTGACCATATTTAAAACCCTTTGTTTTGACTCAACTTTACCTTGCGGAAGCAGTGCATATTGAGAAACCTTAGCAGACACAAATAACATAGCAGAAGCATTTTTACAACTAGCTACACAAGCCCCACAACCAATACATGTAGCAGCATCAAATGAGTTGTCTGCATCACTTTTTTCAATAGGAATAGAGTTAGCATCTTGCGTGTTACCAGAAGTATTAACACTGATAAATCCTCCCGCTTGCTGAATTCTGTCAAATGCTGAACGATCAACTACCAAATCTTTAATTACAGGGAAAGAATTAGCTCGGAAAGGTTCAATCACAATCGTATCGCCATCCTTAAATTTTCTCATATGCAACTGGCATGTTGTCACAAGTCGGTCCGGTCCATGAGCCTGTCCATTTATAAACATTGAGCACATTCCACAAATACCTTCTCTACAATCATGGTCAAAGGCTACAGGATCTTCTTTACCTTCAGAAATAATCTTACTATTTAGAACATCCATCATTTCGAGAAATGACATGTCAGGAGAAACACTTGACATCTTATATGTTTTCATTTTCCCCTTGGATTTACTGTTTCTTTGTC
>CACJHA010000005.1 GCA_902593075.1 uncultured Bacteroidota bacterium | reverse complement strand
CCTGTATTTGAATAACCTGATCCTGATTCATCATCAAACCACCAGGAAAAACTATCATAAGAGTCTACTCCATTTGCAACTAAATTTGCATTTGGAAGGCAAAAATCTAGACTTGCATCAATCTTGCCTAGACTTGTATTGAGATTTCCTGACGAATCAAAACCAGAATAAAATCCTCCAGATGTGGCCGCACCACTTTTATTAAAATATTTTACGTAAAGTTCATCATTGCTAAAAATCGAAACATCCCCTTCTAAACCTGAAACAGAATAAGTTACATAACTTGTGTTTGCCGTTACCGTACCAAGTGTAGATAATGCTCCGCCAATTAATGACTCAATTGGTGAATTTGAATTATTTTTATCTGTAATCGTAATATTTGCACCAACTTTTGAAATCACAATAAGTCTGGCATCAAATGGGAAACCACCGATTTGGTCAATTACAGGAATATTATTTACGTCTCCCAAACTAGAGCACTTAAGAGGAGGAACAAAAAAAAGACCTTGATTTGCTTCGCTAAAACCAGATCCTATTCCCTGGAAGGCATATACTGGCTCTGAAGACTGAACATACATATTGTCGTTTACATCATAAAAATCTCCTTCAATTAAAAAATAATCTCCTTCAGAAATTACTTGAGATGTAAGAGGCGGACTAGAACCTTGAACATTTATTCCTTTTAAAAAGTTTTTACCATTTGAAATGGGGTTACCATTTATGGTAATTGAGGTGTTGTCTGTTGTTGCAACAAGTAAAATATTTTCCCACGAATTACTCCCGGTTCCTTTTTTAAAAATATATTCCTTGCCAACTTTAGTAACATCTACAAGTTGATCAAAACCAAAATCTCTTGAATATTTTGCGAGCCCAAATCCCCCGCTCATTGACCCAGAATTTACTATTACAGGTTTTGAAGATGAGATATTAGTGCCTATCAGTCCATCCGAATTATATGTATGATTTGAATTATATTCAACGGCAGCTGGAACGTTCCCACCTCCAGCCCCCAAGGCAATAATCGTAAACGTTTCACCTCTGTTTAGATTTGCGATTATATCATTTAATTTATTGTCCGGATTGCTACCCAAAGCAACTTCATCCAAGTCAACAATATCTACATTTTCATCTATATCGTTTATAGTTAATTGAGTTCCATCTTCCGATGCCATGACACTTAGGAAAGTTGACATAGTAGGGTCAGAATTATAGTTTGTAAAACCTCCTATCTTAAACTGTGTCCCCAATGCTGAGTCACCTTTACTTACTAGAGCACCTGCGTGTACAGAGTTCAAAACACGTAAAGCAACATAAATTTCACCTTCACCAGATTCAATTATATATCCCCTGTCATTCCTTACTTGAGCAGTTTGATTAGTATTATTTCCAACAAGTGTAATTTGGGAAACTCCAGCTCCATTAGTTCCTTGAATTTGATATTCATACGGATTTGAATTACTCACAGTTACAACTTCTGATATTCCTCCAACGGGAGTTATCAAAACATTTATATCTGAAATACTTGGAGTAGAAATATATAAATACTGCCCTTGATTAGGTAGTGCACCTATAGATGAAGCTATTGGCGGTATGTAATGAATTTTACTTAGTTGTGCATTAAGTGATATTGATATTAGAAAAAAAAAAAAAAATGTTCTCATCTAATTATTTCTTCTTTTTATATACACAAATCCTCTGCTAGGTTCTGTTTGATTTCCCCATATAATAGAATAAAAATAAGTCCCCTCAGGCAATATGTTGTCTCTTGAGATAAATGAATCTGTCTGTGATGTTCCTGTCCAATCATTTTTATAATTATTTGTCTCATACACTTTAATTCCCCATCTATTAAAGATAATCAATTTATATCCAACTGCTTTTTCGATTCCGCGTATCTCCCAAGTATCGTTGACTCCGTCACCATCCGGAGAAAATGCATTTGGAATAAAAAGATCAACTTTACCAAAGGTAACAACATCTGAAATTAAATTAGCATAACAAATATTAAATAGGTTTTCCACAATGAGTCTAAACTCTCTTCCTGATGGGATTGCCTTTAAATTGCTTATCTGTAAAATATTTGAATTTGCTCCAGAATAATTTGAGTCATTGGAAATATTGCTCCATGACGGATTTTCCGTGGTCCCTACATTTTCTTGCCATCTAAAACCTGCATATCCGTTTATATTTATTTGAGCCTCAATCTCTAATGCATTGTTATTAATTCTCTTGGAAGTTGGTTGAACGGTAAAAAATAATTCTTCACCATATTCTTTAAAATCAGGAATACCGTTTCCAGATCTATCTATAGGTTGAGTATATCCACCTTGGTTTATTACTCTGCCTACACTGTCAAAGATCACAGATCCTGTGCCTAAAACTCCATCGTTATCGTCATCATTAAAGCCCGCTTCAACCGCGTCATAACAACCATCGTTATCAGAATCAATGTCAACCGAGTTAGGCAGACCATCTCCATCAATATCTTCATCTCCTTCTAAAACATCTAAAATACCATCGTTGTCATCATCAATATCATCCTTATCATCTACTCCATCTAAATCACAATCAACCGAAACAGTTATAGGCAATGTGACACTCATAGGTAGAAAACTACATGCGTCATAACTGGATGTATTATCAATTGTCTCTGTTTTATTTAGCACTCCATCACCATCAATGTCATCATCACAAACATCACCAATCCCATCTCCATCTAAATCTTTTTGGTCTGGATTTGATATATCTGGACAATTATCAAAATCATCACCTGCTCCGTCAGAATCTACGTCCTTTTCATTATCAAGAGTCACTAATTCAACAGATACAGATTGCATATTTAGATAGTTAATATCTTCAGTATCTGAATGAATCTTTAAAATTAAGTTTGATTGTATATCGCCGTCTAAAAAAGGATCATCAACTCCGTAAAGAACTAATTCTTGAGAAACATTCCAGTTAAACTCATCAAATTCTATTTCTAGCTTGTTAATTGATACTTCTGTCACATCTGTTAATTCAAAAACTATTTTTACTTTACCCGTAGGTTTATTACCTAAAGAGATTGATATACTAGTTGAATTTTTATCCTCTGATAGAATCTCAGGTTCAGAAATATTTAAAAATGGAAAATCATTATCCTTATTTATCAAATTTATATCAGCAACATCATCCGCATTTAAAACTCCATAAAAAAGATCTAATGACACAGGGTCTCCAGTAATAAATTCAAATGTTTGATCCCCATCAATTATAAAATCATCAATCCCTGTTAGAGTTACTTGGTTTAAAGAAAAATCATCCCAATTCTCTTTTTCTATTCTAACTACATTATCTGTTAACCCAACCTCATCAGAGTTGATTCCAATTGACACAGGAATATCAACCCAACTAAGGGGCTCTGACGTTAGCTTAAAACCTATGATAACCGATTCTAAGTCCTCAGAAGTTGTGTAGTCATCATTCATAACTTTGACAATTACAGCTGGTGAATCATTGTCTTGGTTTGTAAAAGTAATTGGATCAAACGCATTTGGGTCGATCGTACCGTAATTTGGATCTAAAGAAAATACATTGGAAACAGTAATATCATAATCTTGAGGACCATCGGTCACAGGAGGAAAGTCATCAATACCTGTTACATACACAAGCTGAGGATCATCCCAGTTAGAAGAGTCAAAAGTTATTTCTGGTATTACAGTTCCTTCATTCAATTTTGAAGAAGAAAAGCTGACTGTAACAGGAGAATCTGGCCTAGAAGTTAAACGAACCTCAAAAAAGCCTTGATCTCCATCCTCACTGGTTAATAAGTCAATTTCTGTTATTAGAATATTGGACTCATCATCATCTATGGTTAAAACATTTATTGACTGATTATCAAGTCCTATAAAGTTTGGATCCGAAGACCCATCAACAGATATTAAAATAGTACTTGTCTTATCTCCATCTATAATATCATCATTTACACTATTTAAGTATACATTTTGAGGTATATTCCACTCTGCTGGGTTAAATACTATAGTTTGATAAGAAGCATCTACTTCTGCCTCAGTTGAATCATTTGTTGATATATTTAAAAGAACTTGAGTGTTAGGTCTTGAGCTAAGTACAACGAAAAAATTAGCCTGATTACCAGCCTCCTCTAAATCGTTTGAAATAGGACCGACTAAAAATCCTGGGTTATCATTATCAAGATTTGAAAAGTCTACATCTGCAACATCAATTGCATTTAGATTATCATATGCAGGGTCTGCAGACTGCGGATCACCAGTTACAAGTTTTAATGCTATGTCACCATCTATGATATCATCATCCAATCCTGTTACAATAACCTTATTTAAAGAAGGGGTATTCCAATTTGCATTCAATATGGTTATAGAAGAGGTACTTAAACTTACCTCGTCCAAGTCTCCCAATATAGACAAAGGAATAGTAACATCAGCTGAGAAAAGAGGTAGAGTTGTTAAATTAAATTCTACAATAAGAGTATCTCCATCTTCACTGGTAGAATTATCTGATTTTTTACTTGTAGAGACATATGTCGTTAAGCTATCGGGTAATACAGTTAATTCTATTCCTACTCCATCGAGATCTTGATTTATCATTGCAACGTCATCTATCGTTGTAGGGTCTATTGCACTATAGTCAGCATCTGTAGAACTAACAGCTCCTGTAATAATTTGATAATTTATAGCACCATCTTGGATGGGTACTGGATCGGGAAGACCTGTTACCGTTATAATTTGGGGAATATTCCAGTTTAAAGGAGAAAATGTCACTGTTGCCTGTACAGAACCCTCTGTTAGATCTGAGGAAGTCAAAACTAAATCAACAAAATCAGTTGGTTTTGAATTCATGACTATCGAAAAGGATCCCTCATCCCCACTTTCATCTGTTAGATTATCGATAGGAACTATGGTAAAACCAGCCTGATCTATGTCTATTATTTCTGTTGGAATTGAAACATCTGAAAGATTATTATAACAATTTAACGTACTGGTTGTGTTAACTGATAATCCTAAATTGAAATTTTGATTGCCATCTACAATGAAATCAAGTTGAGGGTCAATTGTGATTGTCTGAGTAACATTCCAATTTAAAGGTGTAAAAGTCAAAGTACTTGTACTTACTGCAATCTCTGTGTTGTCAATATTTACAAAATCCAAATAAACCTCTGAAGAGGGTGTTCCAGTTAAACTTATCTCCAAAGGTACGTTAGGGTCATCTTCTCTTTTGGAAAATGATGTTGGAGATACAACAATGGAAGGAGAGAAAACACTTATTGTAGCCTCGTCAGAAATGGTCTCACATTGGGTATTTAGCTTTCTTGTTTTAACTCTATATTTTTTACCATTAAGTGAAGTATCTAATGGTTGAACTATTAATGTAGCAGAATTTACTCCTGTGTAATTTGCTTCTGATGGATCATAGCCGCACTGCTTAAATGTATATTTTACTTGTAAATCAGCGTTAATACTTCCAGTACCATCCCCATTTTGATTACCAAAAATCAAATTAAATCCATTTTTACAATCATATTGGAAACCAGGATTTAATACAAATCCCGGCACTGTTTGGTCCATATATGGAAGCGCATCCTCCCTTTCTCCATTTCTTGTGTCTAACATTAATTTTATAGTTCCTGATGAAATCTCTAAAGAGGGGTTTCCCTCACCTGCCCATGATTCCCAATATCCGTTCATATTAATGTCAAAAATTCCATTATTAGGATTAACTGACGAGGCATCATAATTGAAAGCTACCACATTTGGATTTGCTGGAAGTCTGTTATCATAGTGTATTTGAGAAAAGTCAATGATTGTTACCCCGTCAACTATAAATATAAGACCATCATCAATGTATTTACCAGTAGCGGGATTCAAACTCATAATTAATTCACACTTTTCAATCTCTTCTCCCACCGCTAAATCAATCCCCACATCTATATCCCAGCTAATTGTACCAGTTCCAGAGTTACCATTGATATTCATAATTGGGGATAAAATTGTGTTGGTTGATACTGCATTGCTGGAGCTAGTAAAATCTCCACTAATTGTAACTGTTGATAGTATGCTATCTGGTGTACATCCGATATTGTCCCAAGACAAGCCATTAAATATTTGCCATTGGTATATAGAATTACCTGGGTCTGTAGTAACCACAGAAAAAGAATTTGTGTCGCTTACGCAAACAGACACAGAAGTAGGATGAGAGGTGATTGAAACAAGAGCTGTTGCCTCTTGAAAATCAAAAATAGAGTTGGAATCTGCATCTAAAGGTATCAAATACCCACCCTGTCCAATAACTCTTCCCAAAGAATCTAATGTTATTGGTTCAGTGCCTAACCTACCATTATTGTCTGGGTCATTAAAACCAGCTTCGAAAGTATCGTAACAACTATCATCGTCACTGTCTAAATCCTTATAATCGTAAAACGAGTCACTATCTGTATCTATTGGAAGATCTTTTAGTGAAATTTTAAATCCAAAAGTTGAGGTAGACAAGATACTTTCATTTAAATGAAGAATATTAACTTCTCTGACTTCTCTTGCATTAAAAGAAAATTCTGCGTTCCCGGAGGGAGTCGGATTGTATTTAAATAAAATTTCGTTCGCAGTAAAAGATGTGACACTAGATTCAAAAATCCCGTCGAAATTTGTATCAATTAGAAGTCGATTATCAGGATCTAACAGAGTTAAAGTCTTAATATTTGGTCCTACTGAAATGCTAAATGATTCGTCATCTACAATTGTATGAGTGTTATTATCACTATTTGTTAGTAGGAAGTTAGACTCTTCAGTAAAATTTAATTTATAATTAATTTTTTCTGTACTTCCCGGCCCTACCGTTGATGTTGCATTACCTGAATTGTCACCTACTAAGTTTGTGATTGAAGAACTTAATGACAGATTAGTAGAAACAGAAGCTGTTGTTGAAGAACCAGTTGACAAATTCATTATAGGGTTTATTATATCTAATAAATCGAAAGAAACAGCGCCTAAAGACTCCGTACTATTAAATATTCCATCGTTATCAACGTCCAAATCAATATTATCAGCAACTCCATCTGAGTCAAAATCTGTAGGACAAACCGATACAGTTACCTCCTTAGACTCAAACTGTTGAATGGGATCTGTACCGCACTGCTTTTGAGCAATGACCTTGTATTTTCCAGGTAGCGTAGGTGAAAACGGGCTAGTTGTAACACCCGTGTTTGAGTAACCTCCCCCAGTTTTATCATCATACCACCAAGAAAAACTATCATAAGAGCCAATTCCATCAACAACTAAATTTACATTTGGTAGACAAAAATCTTCTGTTAAACTTATTTTATCGAGATTAATTTCTGGATTTTTTGTAAATCCAGAATAAAATGCTCCAGAAGCACCAGAAGTATTTTTATTTACATAAGAAACATAAAGTTCATCTTCTGATCTAACACTGACATTCCCTTCTAAACTCCCTACATTGTAAACAATGTAGTCTGCATTCCCATTGGCATTGTTTGAACTTACATCCGGGAGAGCATTGACATTAACGTTTGTATTATTATCATCTGTAACAAGTACCGTAGCTCCAGATTTTGTAATTATAAATAGCTCACTATCAGCCATGTCAACAGTACCTATTTTATCTATGTCAGGAATATTATTTACCTCTGTTGTAGCAAGACAAGATAATGGTGGTACAAAAAACATACCCTGATTTTTTTCTGCGGCAGAACCCCCTATACCTTGAAAAGCATAAACATTTTCCGTAGCTCTAGCATAAATAGTTGGAACTGATACAGCATCATAATAATTACCCTCAATAATTGTAAACTCATTTTTATTTATCGTCGTGTAAGGAGTTATGCTTCCATTTAAATAAATCTCAGTATTGTCAACTGTTGCGATAAGTAAAACATTTTCCCATGCGTCTCCTCCCTTCCCTCTTGTGAAAATATATTTTTTACCAACTTTTTCTTCAGGAACAATTTGATCAAATCCAAAATCTCTTTGATTTCCAGATCCAAAAGTACTATTTGCAGCCCCGGAATTTACTACAATGTTTTTATTAGATACAATCGAAGTACCAATTAAAGTACTAGATGTTACACCTGCTTGATCAATAGAGGCCGCCAAAATATATGACTCTCCCCTATTTAAATTGATTGTAAGTGATGAAATGGAAGATGTTACAGTACCTGCATAGGTAACAGAAGAGTCTAAGTTCTCAAATGTAATATTTGTGTTATCAAGAGTCGCCATAACAGAGATAAATTGAACTTGTCCATAATTTATATTTGGAATCAATGGCATTCCTGCTTTAAAAGATGTCCCAAGTGCTGATTTTCCTTTTGATGTCATTGCGCCTGCTTGAGGAAAAGTATTGGAGCCTATTTCGTCACCAAAAACTCTTACTCCTACATATACCTCTTTTGAAGATTGAATTATATATCCTTTATCATTGATTATTGATCCAGCGGTAAGAGTAGGACTTGCAAGATAGAGTTGTCCCCCATTTTGATCAGCACCAGTATTATCAATATCATATCTGTAAGGGCTAGAATTTGAAACAGTTACATTAAATGGTGCTCCACCAATCGGAGTTATTTGAACATCTACATTAGAGGCTTCAGGTGTCGAAATGTATAAATACTGTCTTTTAAAAATGGCATTACTTTGACCACTTGTCAGAGGTGGAATATAGTGAAGGTCACTTAATTGGGAGTAGACCTGATTTATTGAAATTATAAGTAAAGAAAATACTACATAAAAATTGTATTTAATCTTCATTAATAACTGTTTCTTCATTTGTTTAGCACTAAATTATTTGATTTTCAACAAAATAGCTAAATATTGACCTCTTTAAATCTTTTTATATCTGCTTCTTTAGGGATTGGTGAGCTTTTATAAATATGATTATACAACCAACAAGACAATGTTGGGGCAAGAAGAATTCCGCGAGAACCCATTCCATTTAGGAGGTATATATTTTTATAATTTGGATGGGAGCCAATTATTGGCCTCCTATCTATTGTTGAAGGTCTTATGCTAGCCTTATGATCAATAATTTTATAAGATTCCATAATTATACTCTCAAGTTTTTCAATTAACCACTCCTTTTTTAATTGAGTAGGCCTGTTTTTTTTATCTGAATTGTCATATGTAGCACCTACCCAATAAATTTCATTTCCTAATGGCATAATAAAAATTGATGATCTCTTAATAATTTGATTCAAATTCAAATTTGGAATTTTTACAATTAAAAATTCCCCTTTGGAACCTTTTACTGGTAAATTTTTAAAAAATGGATTACTGATAATACCATAACCCTCGCAGAAAATAATATTTTCAGCAACAATATTGCCATAAACGATTTTTTTGTTATCAGAAAAAAGTTTTGAAAAATCAAAATCTAGATTAAGATAATTGTCTTTTAAATTGTTTTTAAATTCATTGATTAGATTTAGAGTGGAAATTCTACCACACTTCTTAACTAACCCATATCCAAATTCAGTCAGTATTCCTTTAATTTTTTTTGTATGTATTTTACTATCTAAAAATTCCTTAAGAACAGGTTTATTCGAAGCAACTGCCCAATTATTTTGATCTGAAAAGCTTGAAAATGCTTTTAAAATATCGTGGTTATAAATTATTTTTTTTTTGTATTTATTCTCAATTTTTTTAAAAAAAATAATAGCATTTTTGTGAAATTCTTCTCCATTCCATGTCATATTATACCTTTTTAAAACTGTAGGATTGAATATTCCGGCGGCAATTTTTGAAGACCCTGTTTTTTTATTATCAATTACATAAAAACTTTTTTTATTTTGATGTAATGTTTCCGCATAACAAATCCCAGCAATTCCCATTCCCACAATAATTGTATCAACTTTTTTCATTTAAGGAATAAAAAAATGCCGCTTTATTAGCGGCATTTTCAATGTTTTAGATTTTCTTAATTATTCCACATATCTTGTTCAAAATCTCGAATAACATTTTTTATTCTTTCTGACTCCAAAAGTTGCTGTAAAGCATCCTTTTGAATGTAATTAGTAATTTCTCTATCCTCATAAACATTTTCTTCTTTATAAATGATTGCGTTAAACCTTCTAGAATTTAAGATATGATCAAAAGTAATAGGTTGTGAGGAATTTCTAGTATTAAAGACTTTTGCTTTATTTAAGACGGCACGTGCATCTGGGTACCATAGCCAAAAAAGAGGATAGGTTTCATCTTTTTCTTCTGCATCAAGTGTTGATTGTGGATCATAAACAGCAACATCTCTAGCACATGGAGCAATACCTAGTAAACGATACTTCATCTCTCCTTGTCTCTTATCAAAATACCAAGTCCCCTTAACACGATATTCTAAAATGTCTTTAGATGATAATTCTGGATATACAATATATTCCTTTAGAACTTCTGGATCCCGCTCTCCATCGTTATACAAATCAGTATATGCTTCTAAAAAAAATTCTCCCCTTGTTGCATCTAAAACTTCTTGATAAGTCATTTTCTCTTTAAAGTATCCACCATCATCAGTATATATTTCTTTTATTTCACCATCTTTTATTCCGGTCATAATTACATCAAAAAGAGATTTCCTTTCTTCCCCCAAATTAGCTGGGTCTTCGGGATAATATAAAGGAAAATTTACTCTTTCATCCAAGTCAATAATTTCCCATATGGTTTTAGACCAGAGAACATCTCTATCATCAATAAATCCGTATGATAAGGGCTCTTCATCATTAGCCTCAACTTGTTTTTCATTTAACTCCCCAACATCTTGAGGAACTCTTGCGTTAAGCAAATTTGCTTGACCACTAACAAAGGAATTTGATAAAATCAAAAAGAAAAAGAAAAGGAATTTATTCATGTTTAATTGATTACAACAATAACAGGCGATGTTCTTTTAAATTTATATGATGGATTCTTTGGATTTTGAACTTCTAAATCAAAAATACTGATTTCTTGTCCAGAACGGGCTCTAGCTAATGCTTTTTTTGCCCTATCACACATCCTTGTCCCATCACACTTAATCGTTGGAGAACCAGGTACTTTAATTCTAAAACTAATCGTTTTTAAAGTCAGATCAAAATCAAAATCTTCCATTACAGCACCAACTCTACCATTCAATACAGAACTTTTTGGTAATGCAACCCTAAGAGTTGTATTAAGAAAAGATGCATTTGGCCGAGGAAGGTTTTTGATTCTAAACTTTGTGACAGTATTAATACTTTGACCATCTGGAAGAGTTGCAGAGGCTCTAATTGCAACTTCTCTTCCTTTGCCAGGACTCATATTATATTTACTCCCTCTGGTTTTTCTTAATCCAGGCGCAGAGACTCTTATTTTGTTATCAGCAATACCAGGTATGGAGATAGTCATTGGATTTTCAACTCCTCTATAAACTACATTCATTTTATCAGCTGAAATTACGGCAGAATTGGGTTTTGCAATAACAGCAAAAGACTGGCTTACTGGAATTTTTGATTCTTCACCTTCATTTAAAAAGACAAGATTACCTTCTATTTTTCGATCACCTGGCCTTCCAGAACTAATATTCAACTTAACACCTCCTGGTATTTTTTCGTATTCATCTTCAGTTAACTTTCTTCCATCCAATGTAAGTTCAACACTATTTGGATTTTGAGCTCCACCTTTTCTTCCAAGAACCACGCTTCCGTCAAATTTTTCTCCCTGGTAATACGCTCCCTTGTCAGCTTTTAATAGAGTGATATAATTTGAGGTATTAACCTTACTCTCAATTTCAAGTTCTTTACCAAGTAAGGCATTCAAAACATCGCTTTCAGTAAGCCTTATATCATTTTGCATCATTGTTAGTTTTGCTAATGATGAAATTAATGGAAATCCTTCATAGTTAGCCTGAAGCCAAGTTTGCTTTGTTCCATCTCTTGTTACAACCATATCTTCCAAATCCCCAGTATTGAACCTTTCTTCAACGAGTTCAGTGTATCTTGGAAATTTTGAGGCAAAAACTTGAATAACATGGCCTTTATAGGATCTAATCATTTCTATGAATTTAGTTCCTTCTTCAGATAATCCATTTGCATCAAAGAAAACCAAATCTAATTGTTCACCTTTATCCATACGAGAATATTCGACGAGATCAGGGTCATCCACTCTCTGTTTTTCAGTTATACGATCTTTAATTGCTTGGATTTCGTTATAAAACTCATCCGCTTCTTTTTTAATTTCAATAGCAATTCTGTTATTATCAATCCACTTACCTTCTTTTTCCTTAGCATTTACCTCTATTTTATTATAGTAAATATCATTACTTTGATCAACTCTATCGTTTGCACTAGCTATCTTTTTAAACATTTGCCCAAATCCATCGAGCACCTCTTTACTTACATTAAGAGCTAGCATCGTAATAAACACTAAATACATCAGAGCAATGAGCTTCTGACGTGGGGTTTCTTTTGCACCTGCCATAATTTCTTAGTTTTTATTCATTGCAGAGAGCATTCCCTTATAAACTTGATTAAGAGAGGCCAAATTCTCAGAAAGAGATTGCATTTGGCTTCTTAGTAATTCAGCATTTTCGGAAACTTGTTCGTTATAGTTATTATGTTGACCTGCATTTTTAACTTGCGAAGCATATAGTTGGTTAAGAGATTGTAGCTGTCCAGCAGCTTTGTTTAATTCTTCAGCATAATTTTGAGAAGATGCTGCAGCATCAGAAGCTGGCGATAAAGAACTTGCCGTGTTTTCAAGATTTTGAATACTTTTTGTAAGACCACTAACCAAACCAACATCTAGTTTGGCCTCCCTTAGTATTGTATCTATTTTGGAACTAAGACCTTCATCTTTTGATCCAGACCCTGAACTTCCGCCAGAATGTTTACTGACATATTCATCTTGTTCTTCTTTTACATCATCCAACATGATTCCACCTACGAAGAAAATTATAGCTTCAGTGCCCAGCCCTAAACCTAAAACGACTCCTCCTGTAATCGGACCTATTTCTAAGTGGAGAATTTTAAATAATGCTCCTAAAATAACAACAGCTCCCCCAATTTGGAAAAGCATATGCATGATAATTTTTCTTCTTAATCTTCCTTTTAATTGTTTTGCATCCATTTTATTTAATTTAAGTATTCTTTAAAGATAAAATTTTTATTTTATTTTTATTTTTTCTGACCCCAAATAATCTTGAACAGTTCTAAATCCAATATAACTTCTCGCTGTGTCCTGATACTCGTAATCCCTAGAGCTAACTCGTAAAAAGTAAGCTACATCCTTCCAAGAACCTCCTCTGACAACTTTTCTTTTTTCATCATTTAGTGACATATTTGGATTTAAAGATGATACATATTCGTAGGCTCCAGCATCATATGAGGATTCAGTCCATTCAGCAACATTACCGGCCATGTTATATAGATTATAATCATTAGGTAAAAAAGATTTAGCTTCAACTGCATACATAGCTTGATCAGATGAATAATCACCTCTAAGAGGTTTAAAATTTGCCAAGAAGCATCCTCTATCATTTAATAAGTATGGTGATCCCCAAGGATAAGTACCCGAAGGTATTCCACCTCTTGCTGCATACTCCCATTCTGCCTCTGTAGGTAACCTAAAATTATTTACAAGAGGTTTGTTTTTTTCTTTTTGATAAGAGTTTTTATAATGAGTTCTCCAATTACAAAATGCTACAGCTTGTTTCCATGAGATTCCAACAACTGGGTAATCTTGGTATGCAGGATGTGAAAAATAATCGTTATGCATGGGCTCATTATATGAATAGTTAAAATCCTTAATCCATACTGTTGTGTCTGGATATATTTCAATTTCCTCCTTCTTTATAAATGGAAGTCTATCTCTAAATTGAGGATTTTTAGCTCTTACTATTGCAGCAGAATCTGCATCAAACCATGAATATTTATAGATTAACTTGCTTACATCAATCTTCATCTCTCCGTTATACCAAACCTCAGGCGGAAGATAAAGACTGTCCATTACCTCAACATAAACTTTATCAACATAACTATTTGGGTCCCATTCTAGTGTCTGGTCCCAATTTAAGGCTTTGCCAGCAAATTCGTCTTCTGATAAATCATAATAATTTTCTTGCATATATCTCTGAAATGGAGATTGATCAGCCGTATCGGCATTTTTAAAATTATATTCTCCACTACCCTCCGTGTTGGCGTTTTCGCCTGTCGCGTTAGGATCATAAACGGCCCTAGCTAACATAGACAACGCAATAGAATCCCTAACCCAATGAACAAATTGTTTATATTCACTATTGGTAATTTCAGTTTCATCCATGTAAAATGATCTAACAGTAACAGTTTTAGCAGTCGCGTTTTTAAGTTGGGCAACATCATCATCTTGTTTCCCCATAATAAATGCACCTCCCTCAACTAGAGTCATACCATATGGTTTTTCAGGGAACCATTTTTTTTCTTTAACGCCAATTAACTCACCCCTTTTGTTTCCACAACTTAGGAACAGAAAAATTGATAATATAATTAATAAATATTTACCCATGTTTGTTACCCTAACGTTTAGATTTTAATATTATTTTGTAATGTTTAAACATATTATATGTTACAAAGATAAGATTCAATTATAAAATATCAACTTCGTTTTGTTGCTTTCCACCATCTGTCTGATAAAATATCATTGCATGCATCTAAATAATCTTGATGTGTGCATGATAATAACGTTGATGATTTTATTTTATTATCTATATAATTTTTATTATCCATTTCCATCCACCACCTGCCACTTTTAATGCTTTTGTAAAATACTATTTCTCTGTCTGACATGGAAACATTGTATTTTTTAAAACCATGGCTTATCGCAATAGGAAATTCATCAAATCTACAATTAAAACCCTCTACAAAATACCACAATACTTCTGAAAAAAGTTTTAGAAAGAAGGAATTATCTGGTAAATCAAAAAAACCGACAATAGACAATCTATCGCTTATACCTGCATAACGAGACATTGTGCATATTGCTTTAGAATCGAGACCGTTAGGCATACCTTCCAATAAAGTTCCATCTGTTAACGAATTTAAGACTTTCATATCAAAACTTACAATATCTGCTTCTCTGAACACTGGTTCAGTTATCTTTAAATCATTTAATACCTCGCCTAATCTAAAAGAATCAAAAAAAAGTTTATCCATTAAATCTAATTCCTCTTGAGCAATCAAATATGTTTGGTACCCTAAGTTGGTAAAATTATTTAGTTTGCTGGGGTTTTTAGTAATAATATCGTTCATATATGATCTACTTGATATAAGATTTTCTCCTTGTGTAAAATCAAAACGATTGTCCACAGCTACTATATTTATTGAATTATCTTTTTTTGAAAATGACTCATATAAAGGTATTGTCAAATCTTGACTTCCCCCAATAATAACAGGTATTGTATCAGTTTGTTTTAACTCAACACATATGTCTCTTAAAGCAAAGTATGTGTCTTCTACACTCTTGCCAGATGTTAAATCTCCTAGGTCAGCTATTTTAAAGTTCCAATTTCCAGGATAAAGTTTATAAAATTTCTTGCGAAATTCATTACTATTGAATTTAGATATTTGGTAATGACTATTTCTAGTCTCATTAACAAAAATTAAGCAGATTTTAATGTTCGATATATCAGGTATACCAGAATCCTTTGTGAAAATTAGCATATTTTTACCTAATACATGGTCAGGAAGTCCTTCAATGGATTCCAAGACTTCCGTTGAGACAGGTTCTAAATATTCCAAACTCATTACTTTGTTTTTTTCTTTGTTTTACCAGATTTATTATCACTAATTATCTTTTTAACTTCTGGTAGCGAAAGCTTAGTAGGTTCAGAATCTTTGGATAACTCCACAAATCCTTTTTCATGAATAATTTTAAAGCGTCCCCACCTGGCTTTTTCAATCTTAATGTTTTCAGCTTCCCAAACTTTAATCACCTTTTCTTCTTCCTTTTTTAACTTCTCGTCAATTAAAAACTCAATATCTACTTTAGATAAATTTTCAAAATCAAATTTACTATTTACGTTAATAAACAAGTTATTCCATTTAATAAATGGGCCAAACCTTCCCTTTCCTTTTGTGACAGGAAAATTTTTGTATTCGTGAATTGGCATGTTGGCTTTTTCTTTCTCTCTTATTAAATCAATTGCCATTTCAAGATCTATTTCAAATGGTGAAATATTTTTTGGAATTGAAACAAAAAAGTTAGCATATTTAATGTACGGACCGAATTTTCCGTTGTTAGCAGTAATTTCATTCCCATTAAAATCACCAACTTTTCTTGGTAATTTAAAAAGCATGAGGGCCTCATCTATTGAAATCTTTTCAAGGTTTTGATTTGGCTGAAGGCTAGCAAAGACTGGTTTTTCTTCATCTTCTACTACTCCAATTTGAGCGATTGGACCAAATTTACCTAATCTCACCTTTACAATTCTGCCAGTTTTTGGATCTTCTCCTAAAATTCTTTCTCCTGATTCTCTACTGGCATTTTCTTTGACGTGCTGTACAACAGGTTGAAATTTGGTGTAAAAATTTTCAATCATTTTACTCCAGTTCTCGTTTCCATCAGCAATTTTGTCAAAATTCTTTTCAACAAGGGCAGTAAAATTATAACTTAAAATTTCTTCAAAATTATTAACTAAAAAATCATTTACTATAATCCCAATATCAGATGGAATTAGTTTCCCTCTATCAGAGGATATTCTTTCAATTGAAGTTGAAGAAATAATTTTCTCTTCTTGCAATTTGATTTTTTTATAATTTCTTTCAATTCCCTCATTCTCACCCTTCAAAACATATCCTCTTGCTTGGATAGTTGATATAGTTGGGGCGTATGTTGAGGGTCTACCAATTCCTAATTCTTCTAATTTTCTAACCAATGATGCTTCTGTAAATCTAGATGGAGGTCTAGTGAATCTTTGAATTGATTCCAAAGAATTTAATTTTAGTTTATCACCAATTTTTACGTTGGGTAGAATTCCTTGCACTTTTTCTTCTTCTTCATCTAGACCTTCAAGGTAAACCTTCAAAAATCCTTCAAAAACTAATATTTCTCCTTTTGCAATAAATGCATTTTCATAATTATTTGATCCAACTTTTAATGAAGTTCTCTCAAGTTCAGCTTGGCTCATTTGTGATGAAATTGTTCTTTTCCAAATTAATTCATACAACCTTTTTTGATCATAATCGACAGTTATGTTTTGAACTTTCATATTAGTTGGTCTTATAGCCTCATGAGCTTCTTGAGCATTACTACTTTTGTTTTTATAATCCCTCCCATTATAATATTGTTCACCAAATCGTTTTATAATTTCAACTTTTGCCTGAGATTTAGCCTCATTTGATAGGTTAACACTATCTGTCCTCATATAGGTGATCAGTCCAGATTCGTAAAGTCTTTGTGCTAATGTCATTGTTTTACTTACAGAAAAGGAAAGTTTTCTTGAAGCCTCTTGTTGCAAAGTAGAAGTTGTAAAAGGAGCAGCAGGACTTTTTACACCTGGCTTTGTGGTTCTTGAAACAACACTAAATTCAGATTTTATGTTTTTTTGCAAAAATTTTTCAACTTCGTCATAAACTTTAAATTCATTTTCAAAAATTGCTTTGAACTTATTTCCGTCAGTAGTTAAAAACTCTGCGTTTGTTTTGTAGTAATCTGATGTTGAAAAAGAATTTATTTCTCTTTCACGCTCAACTATGAGTCTCACTGAGACTGATTGTACTCTACCAGCAGACAGACCACTTTTAATTTTTTTCCATAAAACCGGAGAAAGTTGATATCCTACCAATCTGTCTAAAACTCTTCTAGCTTGTTGAGCATTAACTAAATCATAATTTATCTTTCTCGGATTCTCTATAGCATCCAAGATTGCTTTCTTTGTTATTTCGTGAAAAACAATCCTTTTTGTTTTTTTATCATCAAGTTTCAATGCATTGGACAAATGCCAAGCAATTGCTTCTCCTTCTCTATCCTCGTCACTAGCCAACCATACAAATTCAGCATTTTTTGCTAGACTTTTCAAATTTGTTACAACTTTCTTCTTGTCACTAGAAACAATATATTTAGGCTGAAATCCTTGATCAATATTCACTCCCAATTCTTTAGAGGGTAAATCAACAATATGGCCATAACAAGAAGTTACTTTAAAGTCAGACCCTAAAAATCTTTCAATAGTTTTTGCTTTGGCCGGCGATTCAACAATAACTAAATTTTTAGACATTATTTAATAATTTGAGAAGACAAAAGTATATTAATTTTTTTTTGTTTTAAATTTTATATAAAAGAATAGGTTTTAAATCAAGCCTGATAATCAATTGATTGATTTTTCATTTATTGAATCCAAACTGACATTTTGTCTGTTATTTATTATATTTGTATTATAACAAAAATGTATTTATTAGTCAATGAAATCGTTTTTAAATTATTCTAAAAAATCTGATAGACATATTTATATTTAAAAATTACTTTGTTTTTAAAATGAAATAAGATTTAGTGTAAGATAAAAGTCAGGTAAAAAATTCAAATTTTATGAAAAAAGAATTTTAAATTTTATCAAATATTATAGTGAACTCTACCATTACAGAAACTAGAACAGATAACATTGTTAAATCAAAAAGTAACAAAAAGAAAGTTTATATTGAAACATATGGTTGTCAAATGAATTTTGCAGATAGCGAGGTTGTTTTGTCTATTTTAAAAAATAATCATTATCAAAAGTGTGAAAATGCCATTGAGTCCGATTTAATACTAATTAACACTTGTTCAATAAGAGAAAAGGCAGAGCAAAATATTAGAAAAAAATTAACTGCTTATAAAAAATTAAAAAAGAAAAACAAGGTCAAGATTGGGGTATTAGGATGTATGGCTGAAAGACTTAAAAAAAAGTTTTTGGAGGAAGAAAAGATTGTAGATCTTGTAGTTGGTCCAGATTCATACAGGGACATTCCCAATTTGCTAAAGAAGGTTGGTAATGACGAAAAAGCTATTAATGTAAAATTATCAAGATTCGAAACTTATGAAAAAATTGTTCCTGAAAGAATTAATTCGAACAAAGTCTCTGCATTCGTTTCTATAACTAGGGGTTGTGATAATATGTGCACCTTTTGTGTGGTGCCTTTTACCAGAGGAAGGGAGAGAAGTAGAGATCCAAAAAGTATATTAAATGAAATCCATTTGCTGGAAAAAAGAGGATTTAAGGAAGTAACTCTTTTAGGACAAAACGTTGATAGTTATCTCTGGTATGGTGGAGGATTAAAAAAGGATTATCCGAAAGCATCGTCACTCCAAAAAAAAACATCTTTGAGATTTAATAATTTACTTGAGATAATAGCTCAGGAAAAACCTAAAATGAGAATTCGATTTTCTACTTCAAACCCCCAAGATATGTCAGATGAGGTCATCGAAGTAATATCCAAATATAAAAATATTTGTAAACACATTCATCTTCCCGTCCAGTCTGGTAGCAATAAAATTTTAAAAAAAATGAATAGACTCCATACCAGAGAAGAATATTTAGTTTTAATAAACAAGATTAAAAACAAAATTCCTAATTGTAGTATTTCTCATGATATAATAACTGGATTCCCTACAGAAAATAATAAAGACCATTTAGATACTTTAAATTTGATGGAATCAATTAAATATGACTATGGATACATGTTCAAATATTCTGAAAGACCCGGAACCTTGGCTCAGAAACAATTTATTGATAATGTGCCAATGGAAATAAAAAATATTCGACTAAATGAGATAATTTTAAAGCAAAAAAATCATAGTTACTTTCGAAATCAGCAGTTTTTAAATAAAATAGTATGTGTTTTGATTGAAAAAGAGTCAAAAAAATCGAACGAATTTTGGAGTGGAAGAACTACTCAAAATACTGTTGTTGTTTTTCCTAAAAAAAAATTTTCTCCGGGTGATTTTGTTGATGTAAGAATTGAAAATTGTACAAGTGCTACACTAATTGGTAATGGATTAAGAATTTCTAAAGATATATAAATGGCAGATTTACAAAACGTTAAACAAAGATTTGGAATTATTGGAATGAGTGAAGGTGTCAATAGATCAATTGAAAAATCTTTAAGGGTTGCACCTACAGATATATCGGTGCTTGTCACAGGAGAAAGTGGAGTAGGAAAAGAAAATATTCCTAAAATTATTCATCAATTCTCTCACAGAAAACATTCTAAATATATAGCTGTAAATTGTGGTGCTATACCTGAAGGAACAATAGATAGTGAATTGTTTGGACATGAGAAAGGGGCATTTACAGGAGCAACTTCGACTAGAAAAGGTTACTTTGAAGTCGCCGATGGTGGAACTATATTCTTAGATGAAGTCGGAGAACTACCAATGGCTACTCAAGTTAGATTGTTAAGGGTTCTAGAAACTGGCGAGTTTATAAAAGTTGGATCATCAAATGTTCAAAAAACAAATGTAAGAATAGTTGCTGCAACAAATTTGGATATGAATCAAGCCATTCAAAAAGACAAATTTAGAGAAGATCTCTTTTATAGATTAAGTACCGTTGAGATCAACATCCCCCCACTAAGAAACAGAAAACAGGATATACCTCTACTCTTTAGAAAGTTTGCATCTGATTTTGCAGAAAAATACCGTATGCCTGCTCTTAAATTATCAGAGGATGCTATAAAAATTTTAGTTGAATACGAGTGGCAAGGAAATATTAGACAATTGAGAAACATAGCCGAGCAAATTTCTGTTTTGGAAAAAGACAGAATTGTTTCCTTAGAAAAATTAAGAAATTATCTTCCTGATACCAAGAGCCAACTTCCAGCAATTATAAAAAATAAAAAAACAGAAAGCGATTTTTCGTCAGAAAGAGAAATTCTATACAAGGTTTTATTTGATATGAAAAATGATTTGAATGAATTAAAAAAAATCACAATGAAACTTATGGATAAAAATGTTAGCCAAGAAGAAAAGGAAGGACTTATTCAAAAAATTTACAATAATAGCCATGAGGTAAGTAAAAATAGCAATGAGTTGAGTTTATATAAAGAAAACTCTCAAAAAGATAATGTAAATAAGAAAGATTCAAATAATTTTGAATATGCAGAAACTATTGAAGAAGTTGAAACACTGTCCCTTCTGGACAAGGAAATAGAATTAATAAAAAAAGCTCTCGAAAGAAGTAGAGGAAAAAGAAAATTGGCTGCTGATGAGCTCGGGATTTCAGAAAGAACTCTTTATAGAAAAATCAAACAATATGACCTCCAAAATCAAGATGACTAATTCTTCAAAATTATTTACTTTAATTATGTTGTCACTCTTTATTGTCAGGTGTGGAGTTTACTCATTCACTGGAGCCTCAATACCTGAGGGAACTGAAACCTTTCAGGTAAACTATTTCGACAATGTAGCTGGAAACAGACCTGGATCAACTGTTGAGCCAGGATTAGATCAAGAATTTACAATAGCTCTGCAAGATTTAATTTTAAATCAAACCAATTTAAATTTGGTAACAAACAATGGTGATTTAGTATATGAAGGAGAAATCATTCAATATAGCATTACTCCAACTACATCAACAGCAAACAATACAGCGGCTCAAAACAGATTAACCATGAGGGTGAATGTCCGATATAGAAATAAATTAAAAGAAGAAGATTCATTTGAGCAGGGATTTTCTTTTTTTTATGATTTTGACGCTGACCAACAACTTTATGATATTAAAACAGCAGCGAACAAAGACTTGTTTGAAAGAATAACATTAGATATTTTTAACGCCTCTCTTGCAAAATGGTAAAAAAAAGTTCCAAAGATTTCATTAGTTTAGTTTCAAAATTTGATCCTGAAAGTATTGATCAAAAAAAGGAATTAGAAAACATCATCTTTGAATTTCCGTATTTTCAATTAGCACATGCAATTTATTTAAAGTCACTTAAAATTCAGGATCAGTTTAATTTTGATTTAATCTTAAAGAAGACAGCTATTCTTTCTTCAAGAAGAAAATTAATTTTCAAATGGATTGAAAATAATGAAAATAATCTATTTAAAATTCTAGAAAGATCAAAAAAAATTAAAATTAAAGAATCTAAAGGTTTTGAAAATCAAATTGAAGGAATACCTCAAACAGAGGAATCTACAGAAGAGGAACAGAAAATGTTTTTTGTTGATTGGGTCTTATCATATACAAATTCTGAAAAAGAAAGTGAAAATAGGCCGTTGGAATCCAAAATTGAAATAATCGATTCATTTCTAGAAAAAAATCCAAAAATTACCAATAGAAAGGAAAAAAGTGGTGAACATGATTTTTTAAACTTGGCATCAGATATCAAATTCAATAAATCAGAGCTAATGACAGAAACTCTAGCTAAAATTTATGTAAAACAAAAAAAAATTAAAAAAGCATTATACGCTTACAAGATATTAAGTTTGAAATATCCAGAAAAAAGTAGTTTCTTTGCAAACCAAATAAAAAAATTACAAAAGAAACAAAACAAAAAAACATGAGTATTTTTTCAATTTTTGTTCTTTTAATCTTGTTTGTTTGCTTTTTACTAGTTTTAGTAATAATGGTTCAAAACCCTAAAGGAGGAGGTCTTTCATCTTCATTTGGCGGTGGAGGTCAACAAATGGGAGGGGTTCAAAAAACAACTGATTTTTTAGACCGGAGTACCTGGATTTTAGCATCATTATTGCTATTACTGATTTTACTATCTAATTTTGGATTAGAAACAAACACATCTAATGTTCCGTCTGATTCTAAGTTAATCGAAGATTCTGAAATTGAAATTATTCCTGAAACCTTACCAGAGGAAGTTTTTGAAGAGAATGATAACTCAAATTCTGAAAATTAAATGTCAGCTTGTCATGATGAACGAAGAAATCTTAATTAAAAACTGACACAAATAAAATTGGCATAATTTGTGAAAAAAAAATATAAAACTTACAATATAAAGTTATGAGTAAATTAAATATAAAACCACTTGCTGACAGGGTCATAGTTGAGCCTGCAGCAGCCGAGACCAAAACGTCTTCTGGAATAATTATTCCTGACACAGCTAAGGAAAAACCGCAAAAAGGAAATATAGTTGCTGTTGGTCCCGGAACAAAAGATAATCCAGTTACAGTTAAAGTTGGAGACGTAGTTCTTTATGGAAAATATTCAGGCACTGAACTAAACCATGAAGGGATAGATTATTTAATTATGAAAGAAAACGACATATTAGCAATTATATAAATTAGAAATTATGGCAAAGAAAATAGAATTTGATCTTAATGCAAGAGATGGTATTAAAAGAGGTGTTGACGCTCTAGCTAATGCAGTAAAAGTTACCTTAGGTCCTAAGGGTAGAAATGTGATTATCGGTAAAGCATTTGGTGCACCTCAAGTCACAAAAGATGGTGTGACTGTTGCTAAAGAAATCGAGCTTGAAGATGCACTTGAAAATATGGGTGCACAAATGGTTAAAGAAGTTGCTTCAAAAACCAATGATTTAGCTGGTGATGGAACTACCACAGCAACAATATTAGCTCAAGATATTGTGAAAGAAGGATTAAAAAATGTTGCTGCAGGTGCAAACCCATTAGATTTAAAACGTGGTATTAGTAAAGCAGTAGAATCAATAGTTGGTGAATTGAAATCTCAATCTGTAGAAGTTGGAGATTCATCTGAAAAAATTAAACAAGTAGCAAGTATTTCTGCAAATAATGATGAAACTATAGGTAGTCTCATAACAGAAGCCTTTGAAAAAGTTGGAAAAGAAGGTGTTATTACCGTTGAAGAAGCAAAAGGTACAGACACATATGTTGAAGTAGTAGAGGGTATGCAATTTGACAGAGGTTATTTATCACCTTACTTTGTTACCGATTCAGAAAAAATGGAAGCTGATTTAGAAAATCCTTATATTTTACTTTATGACAAAAAGATATCTGCAATGAAAGATTTGCTACCAATACTAGAACCTGTTGCTCAATCCAGTAAGCCGCTTCTGATTATTGCAGAGGATGTGGATGGAGAAGCTTTGGCAACTTTGGTTGTAAATAAATTGCGAGGCTCTTTAAAAATTGCCGCAGTCAAAGCTCCTGGTTTTGGAGATAGAAGAAAAGCTATGCTAGAGGATATTGCAGTTTTAACTGGTGGCACAGTTATTTCTGAAGAAAGGGGCTTTACCCTGGAAAATACAACCATTGAAATGCTAGGTACTACTGAAAAAGCTACTATTGATAAAGATAATACTACAATTGTAAATGGTTCAGGAGATACAAAAGCTATCACTGCTAGAGTAAATCAAATAAAATCACAAATTGAAAACACTACTTCAGATTATGATAAAGAAAAGTTGCAAGAGAGACTTGCTAAACTATCAGGTGGAGTAGCAGTTTTATATGTTGGTGCACCTTCAGAGGTTGAAATGAAGGAAAAGAAAGATCGTGTTGACGATGCTCTTCATGCAACTAGAGCTGCAGTTGAAGAAGGTATAGTTGCTGGAGGTGGTATTGCACTTTTAAATGCTAAAAAAGTTCTCGGCAAAATTAAAGGAGTTAACGCTGACGAAGCAACCGGAGTACAAATAGTAAACAATGCTGTTGAGTCTCCATTAAGGACAATAGTTTCAAATTCTGGAGGAGAGGGTTCAGTTGTCGTAGCTAAGGTAGAGGAAAGTGCTAAAAATTTTGGTTATGACGCTAAAGAAGGAAAATATGTAGATATGCTCAAGGAAGGTATTATTGACCCTACGAAAGTTACAAGGATTGCTCTGGAAAATGCTGCCTCTGTAGCTGGAATGATTCTTACAACAGAATGTGCTTTAGTTGACATCAAAGAGGAAACTCCTGCACCTGCAGGTGGAATGCCTCCAATGGGTGGCGGTATGCCAGGAATGATGTAAAACTATTAAACACATTTTTTAAAAAAAGGTAAACTATTGTTTACCTTTTTTTATTTCTTCTCTATTGTACAAACAACACATTGGTAATTTGTCATAAATTTCATCCGGTGCTTGCTCCTCTGAAGTATCATGACCTACTTTAGCTATTGATTTGTGAATTTGATATATATCAAGTTTACTTTTGTCATACAGAACTGTAAGCAAATGATTATTTATATCCCACTCAGCATTTTTTACCCCTTTTTGTTTAAATGCAGTTTTCTCAATTCGTGCTTTACACATTTTGCATACCCCGTTAACTTCAAAGGATTCCTCTACAATATCTTTTTTTTGGGAAAAAACCATAGAAGATATAAATATTAAAAAAATAATTTTTTTCATAATTTTAATTTAAGTTAAACCTTATTCCACTATAGATAAATCTTCCAAAAACTGGTGCATATACTAAACTTGCGTCGAAATTTCTTCCAAAAGGATTATCTGCGGCAATAATTGGATTTTTTTGTCTCACATTCAACAAATTTTCTCCACCTAAATATAATTCAAATTTAGATGAAAACACTTTTGCTGTTTGAAAATTTATTAAGCTGTAGGACGATGCTACAAAACCGTTTGAATGGAACAAATTCGATGGAATCCTTTGTTTTCCAACAATATTGTATGTGAAATCATTCCTCCACCCTTTTCCCTTAGTGTTAACTGTGTTATACTCAATGTTGAAGAAAAATCTTGAGTAAGGTCTTAATGGTTTTCTTTTAAATCCATCCCTGTAAGATGTTCTAACATTTTCGTTCTTATATGCAATTCTTGTTGAAATATTGTTCGAAGCCTTGTAATTCAATTCGATTTGAAAACTTTTTGAAAAGCTTTTACCGGACAAATTGTAAAATTGAATGTATTGTAACTTTTCAAAGTCTGCTATAACTTGATTCAAAAAAGTTGTATTGTAAAAATCAAATATAATATCAGCATTTCTATTGAATAAGTTAAAATTACGAGTGATGCTTAGTCCATAATTCCACGCTATTTCAGGTTTTAAGCCATAGATAGAACCGTTTGAAGGAAAAATTTGAATTGTTCTATTCGATGCAAAAATATTTTGGTTTTCAGCGAATATGTTACCTACTTTTCTGCCTTGGCCAACAGAAAATCGAAAGATTGTAGGTTTTTCCGATCCTTGGTATCTTATATGAAGACGTGGAGATAAAAATGTGCCAATGTTATTATGGCTATCAAATCTTAATCCTGCAACCAAATTAAGATTTTCAAGATTATCATAAGTGTACTCAAAAAACATTCCAAAAACATCATCCGTCCTCTTGTACAAATCCGTATCAACACTTTCAAAATAAATATCTCTAGAAAAATTTAATCCGGTTTTAAATTTGTGTTTAGTATTAGAAATAATAGAATTGAAAATCAAGTTGCTATATAAACTTTCGTGAGAGATATTGTAATCTCTAACACCAAAAAATGACTCTTGGTTATGTTTTGAATAAGCACTTTGAAAACCTATACTTTGATAGGTTATCAAAGGAAACACGTATCCAATTTTTAAACTTGCATCGGCTCTTTGTGTAAAAATTTCACTCCCCCAACTTGAAAAGTTGAGATTATTACTTCTTCCATTAAAAGTAGTTTCTCCAGATATTTTTTTATCATTTAAAAACCTAAGACTAAGAAACCCTACAAAACCATTCTCTGCATCAGTATATTGTAATCTTTTCAAAAAATTTATTTGCCTAGTTTTCGGCATGTCTAAAAACCCATCATCATTATTGTCAGTTATCATAACACGTTGACTTGTATGCCCATAAACTCCTAAACTAAACTTTTGACTGAGTGTTTTGTTAAAATGAAAATTAAATTCTTTTCTCCCGTTTACAGATGCAAAAGCATTTAAAAAAAATGGATTACTTAAACTGGGTTTTTTTAATTCGGCGTTTATTTGACCGACAATACTTTCAAAACCGTTAACAACGCTTCCTGTTCCTTTAGTTACTTGGATACTTTCAATCCAAGGTCCCGGAGTGTATGTAAGACCGTATACTTGAGAAGCTCCTCTTACAAAAGGAATATTCTCTTGAGTTATCATTATGTATGGGCTAGAAAGTCCTAGCATGTTTATTTGTTTAGTACCTGTCAGAGCATCCGAAAAATTAATATCAATTGAAGGGTTTGTTTCGAAACTTTCAGATAAATTACAACATGCAGCCTTTAATAACTCCTCACTACTTATTTTGGTTATATTTTGAGCACTTAAATATGATCTCTTTAAAGATTTTCTTCTCTGTGTGACTTCTATTTCATCTAATTCACCAAGGTTACTCTCTTTCATTACATGTGAGATGTTTGACTTTTTTTCAATCTTTAGAGTATCTGTTTGAAATCCTAAGAAACTTAATACAAGTTTGTTTGTTTTACTATTTGTTGAAATAGAAAATTTACCATCTTCATTAGAAATAGTTCCTATTGAAGTATTTAGCCAATATATATTTACTCCAGGGAGAGGCGTCAAATTTTCACTGGATTTTGAAAAAATCTGCCCTTTGATATTCTCTTGAGCTGAAAGAGCATTAAATATTAATAAAAAGTTTAAAATTGATAATATGATTTTCATTTTTTTATAGATTTAAATTAATTAGATATAAAGCGTAGATATCTATTTAATTATCCATAAAAAACAAGAGAGCAATTTTTTTTAAAAGAAGGTATTTTGGGCGGTGGAAATTCTGGTATCTTTGGTAAGATATATTTGTCTACAATAAATATATTTTCATAAAAAGATTGACTACTTACTGTGTTGAAAAGCGAGGTTGTTTTGGATTCAGTTTCAAGTTGATTTTTATCGTAAATAATTACCTTGTCATGACAACAAGTTTTTTGAGAAATATGATGATCTTTTTCAGATTTAGGATTATGCATATCACAACCTTCAGCATCATGTAAATACGAAAAATCTGCTACAAGATTCCCACAAAAATGAATATTAACCCCGTGGGCTATTCTACTTTGTATGAAAAATAAAAGAATAAATAATATTTTAATTCTAAATAACATACTACAAAATTAATGTTTTTTTTGGATAGTGATTACAAACATTATATTTTAACAGTGTATTATACTAATTTTAAATTTCATTGATTAGCTATTCAACCTTATTCCAAAATTGTATTGATATTGTAAATAAATATTCATCAAATAAAACGTTAGTTTTAGAGAAGATATGTAGTTTATTAAAAGAAAAAATTGATTATTATGATTGGGTGGGGTTCTATTTTTTAGATGAAGATAAAAAAAAACTCATTCTTAGATGCTTTGCAGGTAAACCCACCGAACATAGAGAAATACCAATTGGTAAAGGAATTTGCGGCCAGGTTGCAAAGACTGACAAAACCCTTATTGTAGACGATGTTTCAAAAGAAAAAAATTATATTTCCTGTGACATTGATGTTAGATCTGAAATCGTGGTACCCATTTTTGTAGATGGTGAAAATATTGGTCAAATAGATATTGATTCAATGATAATAAACGCTTTTGATAAAAACGATGAAAATTTTCTAAAACAAATTAATGAGTTAATATCAAAAAACTTATTTTAGATTAAATATGGGTTCCAAAATCAAAATTCGTTCGGCATTAGTTTCTGTTTTCGATAAGGAGGGTATAGAACCTATAATCAAGGAACTTGAACGTGAAAAAATAATCATATATTCTACAGGAGGGACTGGTCAATTCATTGAAAAATTAGGGATTAAATATATCCCCATAGAAGATATTACCTCGTACCCTTCGATATTAGGAGGTAGGGTTAAAACTTTACATCCAAAAGTATTTGGAGGAATATTAAACAGAAAAAATAAAAAAGAAGATCAAAAAGAGTTGTTAGATTACGAGATTCCTCAAATTGATTTAGTAATTGTAGATTTATATCCATTTGAAGAAACAATTAGATCCACTAAAAACGAAAAGGAAATTATAGAAAAAATTGATATCGGTGGAATTTCCCTTATTAGAGCAGCTGCAAAAAATTTTATTGATGTTTTGTGCATATCTGATAAATCAAATTATGAGGATATATTAAAAATTTTGAAAAATCTAGGTGGACAAACAACTTTAGAAATGAGAAAAAAATTCGCTGTTAAAGCATTCGATGTTTCATCAAATTATGATGCTACAATTTTTAATTTCTTTAATAAAGACAAAGTAATTAATTCTCTTAAAATAAGCTCAAACAATCATACCGCACTTAGATATGGTGAAAATCCTCACCAAAATGCTAGGTTTTACGGAGATTTAAAAAAAGAGATTTCACAAATCCATGGTAAACAGCTATCGTACAATAATTTACTTGACATTGACAATGCTGTCAATCTAATTTCTGAATTTAAAAAAGAAAACCCAACTTTTGGAATTTTAAAACATAATAATGCTTGCGGAATTTCAACTAAAAAATCAATTTCATTAGCATACAAAAGTGCCCTCATGAGCGATCCAGTTTCTGCATTTGGAGGGGTTTTGATTTCCAATACCGAGATCGATTTTGTAACTGCCAAATTGTTACAAAAGTTGTTTTTTGAGGTGTTAATAGCGCCTAAATTCAATCAAGACGCTTTAGAAATATTAAAAGAAAAGAAGAACTTAATAATTTTAAAAAACAATATATATAAAAAAGAAATATTAAACTATAGGTCCTGCTTAAACGGATTTTTAGTTCAAGAAAATGATTTCAAAACAGATTCTGTAAAAAATTTAAATTTTGTAACCAAAGAAATTCCAAATAAAAAGGAAATTGATGACTTAATCTTCGCATCAAAAGTAAGTAAGCATACAAAATCTAATACTATTGTCCTCGTAAAGAATTTTCAACTTTTAGGCTCTGGTATGGGTCAAAGTTCAAGAGTTGATGCATTAGAACACGCTATTAAAAAAGCAAAAGGTTTTGGTTTTAACCTAAAAAATGCGGTGATGGCAAGTGATGCATTTTTTCCTTTCCCAGATTGTGTTGAAATTGCAAACAAGGAGGGCATAAAATGTATCATTCAACCAGGGGGTTCAATTAAAGATAACTTATCAATTGACTATTGTGATAAACATAAAATGAAAATGGTGTTTACTGGCATACGTCATTTTAAGCATTAATTTCTTAAATTTGCAGTACTTTTTAAAAAACTAATAGATTTTCATGGGTTTCTTTGATTTTCTTACTGAAGACATTGCAATAGATTTGGGTACAGCTAATACTCTAATTATTCATAAAGATAAGGTTGTTGTCGATAGCCCGTCAATAGTTGCTATTGACAGATCTACTAATAAAGTTATTGCTATAGGTCACGAAGCTAGCATGATGCAGGGTAAAACTCATGAGAATATAAAAACGATTAGACCACTCAAAGATGGAGTTATTGCTGACTTCAACGCTTCTGAGCAGATGATAAGTATGCTTATTAAAAGTGTTCCAACCTTAAAAAAGAAAGTTGTTACTCCAGCTTTAAAGATGGTAATTTGCATTCCTTCCGGTATAACTGAGGTTGAAATGAGAGCTGTAAGAGAGTCTGCTGAAAGAGTAAACGGTAAAGAAGTATATCTTATTCACGAACCTATGGCTGCGGCTATCGGAATCGGAATCGATATTAAACAACCAAAAGGAAATATGATTGTAGATATTGGTGGGGGTACTACCGAAATTGCTGTTATTGCTCTTTCTGGAATTGTTTGTGATAAATCAGTCAAGATAGCAGGAGATGTATTTACCAATGATATAGTTTATTACATGAGAAGACAACATAACTTGTATGTTGGGGAAAGGACAGCTGAAAAAATTAAGATTAATGTTGGTTCTGCTACTGAAGATTTGGATAATCCTCCAGAGGAGATGTCAGTTCAAGGTAGGGATTTATTATCAGGTAAACCCAAACAAGTAATTGTTTCCCATAAAGAAGTTGCCAGAGCTTTGGACAAATCAATACTTAGAATTGAAGATGCAATAATGGAGGCTCTTTCTCAAACACCACCAGAATTAGCTGCAGATATATATAACACTGGAATTTATCTAGCCGGGGGAGGGTCAATGTTAAGAGGCCTAGACAAGAGAATATCAACCAAAACAGATCTACCAGTTTATATTGCTGAAGATCCTCTTCAGGCCGTAGTAAGAGGAACTGGAATTGCCCTTAAAAATATAGATTTATATAAAACTATTCTTCTTAAATAAGTCAAATGCAGTGGTTACTTAGTTTTATACTGAGATATAAAAATTTATTTTTATACTTCTTTTTTGTAACTATAATTTTATCTTTTTCGTATTATCAAAGTGAATACCATAAATCAAAGATTTTTAAAGCTAGCATTTTCTTAACCGGTAAAGCTTCTGAGCCTTTAAAAAATTTAACTTCTTATTTTCGACTAAAAAAAGTCAATAAAGAGCTTAAAGAAGAAAACTTGTATTTAAAGTCTTTACTCATTGATAAAAATCAAAAATCTAATACTGAGGATAAATATAATGGTTCTCCATTCTCTTTAATTCCAGGTTATGTTATAAAAAATGATGTGTCTAGTTCAAGAAATATTATAATAATTAATAAAGGCTCATCGGATATGGTTGAGGAAGAAATGGGTGTTATCGGCAGTAAGGGAATTGTTGGTATAGTTAATCAAACTACTAAAAAATTCTCATCTGTTCTTTCAATTCTGCATAAAGACATAAAAATCAATGCGAAACATAAAAAATCAAATGCTTTTGGTTCTTTGTTTTGGGAAGGAAATGTTCCCTATGAAGTAACCCTTTCTGATATTTCAATTATAAATAAAATTGATATTGGTGACACAATAGTTACTGGAGGCATGTCAGCATATTTTCCTGAAGGTATCCCTATTGGAAAGGTCATAGAAGTTAAAAATGATGGAAGATATTATTCAATAAATGTAAAACTTATTAATAATATGACTAATGTAGACAATGTTTATTTTTTAAAAAACAAAAATAAATTGGAAATAGAGTCTCTTTACAAATAAAAAAATGAATCAATACTACCCAAAAGTATTTTTGCTTACTTGTTTTTTGATTTTCTTACAACTTCTAATATTTGATAGAATAAATCTGTTTGGATTTATGAATCCAAGTATTTACATCATAGTATTAATTACACATAGATACGACTTGGACCAATTTAATTTTATTGTAATTGGTTTTTTATTAGGTTTTATGATGGATATATTGAGTCAATCTGCTGGATCCCATAGCCTTTCTTGTGTCACGGTTTCATTTTTAAGACCTTTGATTACTAAGTTTTCTCTTGGTCCAAACTATGATGATTTTTCTAGCCCTTTTTCATCTGGAATTTTAATTTCTAATAGAATTTTGTATTGTCTTTTAATTATTATTATTCATGAATTAATTTTAAATGCTTATTCATACTTTAACTGGACACATACTTTTAAGATTTTAAAATTGACAATTGCAAACTCAATCTTTACTTTTATTATACTTATTTCAATTCTTAACCTCTTTAACACAAAAGAATGATTAGAATTCAATTATTAAAATTATTGACAATTGCAATTAGTGCAATTTTTTTTATAAAACTTTTTGGTCTACAAGTTTTAAATAAAGACTACGACAAGTTATCCGAAAATAATGCTATTATTGAAATAGAAGACTATCCAGAACGTGGATTTATTTATGATAGAAAAGGTAGGATTTTAGTTTCAAACCAACCCGCCTATGATATTATGATTATTCCTGAAAACTTGTCTCCATTCGACACATTATCTTTTTGTAAGATAACTGGTATCGATAAAAAAGAATTGATAATAAATTTAGAAAGTGCAAGAAAGTTTTCTATGAGATTGCCTTCAGTTGTTGTAAATCAAATATCAAAGGAGACCTACGCAAAACTTCAGGAACAAATGTGGAAATTTCAAGGGTTTTTTACTCAAAAAAAATCGATACGAGATTATAGAGTTAATTTTGGAGCCAATGTTCTTGGTTATGTCAGTGAGGTTAATAGTGAAGATCTTATTAAAGATAAATATTATAGACAAGGGGATTTAATTGGAAGGCAAGGGGTTGAAAAATCCTACGAAAAAGAGTTAAGAGGAAAAAAAGGGAAAAAGTTTCTACAAAAGGACAGATTTAACAGGATTATTGGTCCTTATAAAAATGGTGTCTATGACATTGAACCTTCCCAAGCACAAAACATAAATTTAACAATTGACATTGAATTACAATCTTATGGAGAAAAACTAATGATGAATAAAAGAGGGGGTATTGTAGCAATTGAACCAGAAACTGGTGAAGTTTTGGCATTAATTTCAGCTCCTTCCTATGACCCAAGTATTTTAGTTGGTAGACAGCGTTCAAAGAATTACAAAACCCTTGCAAATGACACAATTTCTAAGCCATTGTTTGATAGAGCTTTACTTGCTCAATATTCTCCTGGATCAACATTGAAGCCTCTTAATGCATTAATTGCATTACAAGAAAAAGTAATCGACAGTGAAACCAAACATAGTTGTAATAAAGGGTTTTATTATGCTAAAAACGCTCATATGGATTGTAATTGTAAACATGGAACTAAAAATGATTTAATTAAAAGTATTCACAAATCTTGCAACACTTTTTTCTCTAAAACTTACATTAATCTTATAAGTAGTTCTAAATCAGCCACCATGGGAGTTGAAACTTGGAAGAAGTATCTTGAGAGCTTTGGTTTAGGAAATTACTTAGGATATGATCTTCCGATTGGAAGACCAGGTTTAATTCCAAATTCAGAGTTTTACAATGTCCTATATAAAGGTGAAAATTGGAGTGCAACCAACATAATTTCTAATGGAATAGGTCAAGGAGAAGTATTAGTAACTCCAATACAACTTGCAAATTTTACAAGTGCTATAGCCAACAAAGGATATTATTTAACCCCACATTTTGTTAAAACTAGAGACAAAGAAAAAACTAAACTATCAAAAATTAACACAGCGGTTGAAACAGATTATTTTTATGATGTAATTGATGGTATGCAGAAAGTAATAGAACAAGGGACTGCAAGAATTGCGAAAATAAATGGATTAAGTGTATGTGGTAAGACCGGAACGGTAGAAAATTTCACAATAATTAAAGGAAAAAAAACACAACTTACTGATCACTCAATCTTCATAGCCTTTGCCCCTAAAGTAAATCCTAAAATTGCAATTGCTACATTTATTGAAAATGGATATTGGGGTTCAAGATGGGCAGCTCCAATTTCAAGCTTGATGATTGAAAAATACCTAAAAAATTCAATTACTAGACCAAGATTAGAAAAAAGAATGCTAAATGGTAGCCTTGAACATGAATATAATAAACCACTATCAGGAGTAAATTTTAATATAAATGAATAAAACATTCCGAATAGATTGGATAACGATTATAATATATTTTTTATTGGTGGCTACTGGGATTTCAAATATATTTTCTTCTACTTACGATATTGATAGCTTCAGCTACATAAGTGCTGATAATCTTGCTTTCAAACAATTTGTATTTTTTATTTTCTCTCTAATTTCAGGAATATTGATTTTAATTGCTCCTTCTAAATTCTTTCTAAGGTTTTCAAGTCTCATATATTTATTTTCAATACTATTATTGTTAGGTCTTTTCGCATTTGGTAACACTGTATATGGACACAAGTCATGGTATACTTTCTTTGGAGTCAGCATTCAACCAACAGAAATAGCAAAATTTGCAACTAATTTAGCAGTTGCAAAGTTATTAAGTGAAATTGAAATTGACTTAAAAAAAACAAGCTCTCTGATTCAGATTTTTCTAATTATTTCAATCCCAGTAATATTAACCTTAATTCAACCTGACTTTGGGTCCGCTTTGATTTTTTTATCTTTTATATTCGTTTTATTTAGAGAGGGACTTAATCCAAATTTTCTTTTGTTTCTAGCTCTATTTTTAATATTAGCTTTCTTTGCTCTCATTAAACCATTTTTTTATGTATCAGTTTTTTTAACTGGATTTTTTAGTTGTTTTTACTTTTTATCAAAGAAAATAAATAAAAAAGTTTCAATAACCCCTTTAATCATAGTTTTTATTTTAAGCTGTGTCTATGTTTATTCAATAAATTATGTTTATAATGATTTACTCTCTCAAAGACATAAAGATAGAATAGATGTTTTTTTGGGAAAGGAAACAGACGTTATGGGAATTGGTTATAATTTGAATCAATCAATAATTGCAATTGGATCAGGAGGACTCTCTGGAAAAGGGTTTTTACAAGGAACTCAAACTAAAGGTAAGTTTGTACCTAGGCAACATACTGATTATATTTTCAGTACAATTGGTGAAGAATGGGGGTTTTATGGGACTTCTATTATTATAATTTTATTTACATCACTTATTTTAAGAATATTATTTCGAGCTGAACAACAAAAAAACATTTTTGGAAGATCATATGCTTACGGAACTGCCAGTTTAATTTTTATGCATTTTTTTATTAATATTGGGATGTCAATTGGTTTGGTGCCAACAATCGGAATACCTTTACCTTTTATAAGTTATGGTGGTTCTAGTATGTATACTTTTACAACTTTAGTTTTTGTATACTTAAATATTGATGCCAATAGACTTAACGAAACTAGTATTTAATTTGCTATTTACTGGCTTGGGCAACTTGCTTGAAATCAACTCCGGCTTTACTTAAATCTTTTAAAATATTAATAGCTTCATCTAAATAAATATCTTTAGATAAAGTTTCTTCCCAACGTTCTCTTTTTTTAATTAAAATAGAATCACTCGAAATCTTTTCTAAATCTGTATTAGTGGGATAGAAAGATAATGTGTTGTTGAATTCATTCAATTTTTTAAATTTTTCGGACTCAAAATCTTCAATCTCCTTCTGTTTAATTAAGTCCTTATAATTCAATGTGAATTCAGAATTTTCTTGTCTTTGTTTGATTAGTTTCGCTTGATCATCAATTAATTTTACATATGGATTGATTTCAAGCCTTTTTTTACTTTTTTCAATTATACTTAAAAATCTATCTTCATTTATAAATGTTTCGTAAGAGGCTGGAGTAATTTTATCCCACTCTAAAGGGTTTTCTTGGTCCTTTTCACCAACCTCAATGTAGGAATATCTATTTGGGAAAATAACATCACTTTTAACGCCTTCTAACTGAGTTGAACCCCCATTAATCCTATAAAATTTGTCTGTGGTTAACTTCATTGCTCCCAAATCTCCATATGTATTCCCAGAAATTATTTTATTTAAATCAATCATATTTTGAACAGTACCTTTTCCATATGTTTGCTTACTACCCAAAACTATACCTCTCCTGTAATCTTGAAATGCAGCAGCTAAAATTTCAGATGCAGATGCAGAGAATTCATTGACTATGAGAACAAGAGCTCCATTCCATTCAATTTCATTATCCGTGTCAAATAAAATTTGTTTTTTACCTCCAGTTGACTTTACCTGTACTATGGGACCGTTTTCAATAAAATATCCAGCCATATCGACAACTGTCTGTAAAGAACCGCCGCCGTTGTTTCTCAAATCAATTATAATTCCCTGGACATCTTGTTTTTTTAGTTTTTGAATTTCATATTTGACATCTGTGGCTGCATTTCTTTTACCGTAATCTTGAAAATCAACATAAAATCTTGGTAAATTAATTAAACCATATCTAATATTATCTTTCTCAATGATTGTTGACTTTGCAAAAGCTTCTTCAAGTTCAATAATGTCCCTAGTTAAGGTTACATCAAGTATGGAGCCATCAACTTTTTTTACGGTTAAAATCACCTTAGTACCTTTAGGCCCTTTTATGAGTTTAATAACATCATCAAGACGCATTCCAACAACATCAACGGGAGTTTCATTTATTTGTGTTACTTTAAGTATTTTATCTCCTGGTCTTAAAGAGTTTTCTCTCCAGACAGGACCTCCAGAGATGATGTCTACAATTTCAACTTCTTGGTTTCTTTTTGTTAGTCTAGCACCTATACCTTCAAATTTTCCGGATATATTTTGATCAAATCTATCTTTAGCACTTGGAGCAAAATAAGATGTATGAGGATCAAACTGAAGAGCAATTGAATTAACGTAGATAGAAAAATAATCATTTCTATTGAGATCATACCTTGCTTCAAAAAAATATTTCATATCTTCTTTGAGTACCTTTCTTGTTTCAATTTCTATCTCTTTATCAGCTTTTAAATTATATTCTGGATTCTTTTCTTTTTTTCGATTTTCATCTTCTTTTAAATTTGAATAAATTCCAAGTGCATTAAATTTTAAGAATTTTCTCCATTGTTTTTTTAGTTCCGATAATGATTTAGAATAAGACGTATTTTCAAAATCTAAATCTATTTTTTCATCTATGCTGAAATCAAATGATTGATTCAATAATGATGGGTAAAATGACTTTACTTGGTCTAATCTCTGAAGGTATCTTTGATGAGAAAGATTAAAAAATTCAATCTTAGACATTTTAATTTGATCATCAATTTCAAACTTAAATGAATCAAAAAAGTCTATATCGCTTTGAATGAAAAATAAATGTCGACTATCAACTCCATTGAGAAAGTTTTTATAAACCTCTTCTGAAAATTGATCATTAATTTGTGATGGGGAATAATGGCCTTTATTTAAAACATAAGAAACAATCTCAATTAGTAATTTATCTTTAGATGGATTTTGAATATTTAAACAATAGACAGAAACGTGTGTAAATAAAAGGAGTGTTGTAAATACAGATTTTATCATAAAAGATTTCAAATTTATGTATTTGCTTGAAACCAAGCAAAATTATTTATTTGATTTTAACATTATTTTAGTACTACAGTTTCGTAATTTACTAACTTTAGAAAGAAATATTAAAGATGGCTAAACGTCCTCTTATTCTTGTTACAAATGACGATGGTATAAAAGCCCCTGGTCTAAAGTATCTCGTAAACATTATGTCTATGATTGGAGATGTTATAATTGTAGCTCCTGATTCTCCAAAATCTGCAACTAGTCAGGCAATAACAATAAATTCTCCATTGTATGTTTCTAGATGTTATAATCATTCTAATGCTAAATTGGAGTACCAATTATCAGGGACACCTGCTGATTGTATAAAATTTGGTATTAATGAAATATTAAAAAAAAAACCTGACATATGTGTTTCAGGAATTAATCATGGATCAAATTCTTCAGTAAATGTACTTTATTCCGGAACAGTGGGCGCGGCAATTGAAGCTGGGATTAAAGGTGTACCATCCATTGGCTTTTCAGTTCTTGATTATAGATGGAATGCAAAATTTGATCACATGGAAAAGTTTATTATATCCATTACTCGTAATGTTATTAAAAATAAACTTCCTAGTGACATTGTGCTTAATGTAAACTTTCCAAAATCAAAAGTAAATGGAGTAAAAGTGTGCAGGCAAGCAAATACGCATTGGGAAGAAAAATTCTGCAAAAGAGAAAACCCGATGGGAAAGGAATACTATTGGTTAACTGGAGATTTCATTGATAATGACAAATCAAATGAAACAGATGAGTATGCACTTAAAAAAGGTTACGCTTCAATAGTTCCAATCAAGTTTGATTTAACCGCAAAGGATTATATAAAAGAGTTAAAAAAATGGGACTTTAATGGTTAAAAAAAAACTAATAGGCTTTGTATTTGGAATAACTGCAACTTTAATAGGTATTATTTTTTTTACAATAATTTTTTCTCCCGAATCAATTTCATATAGTATGAAATCCCTCTTTATTCAAAAAAGGTTAGGGGCTTTGATTAGTATAGGATCTTTAATAAATATTCCTTTATTTTTTGTTTTATTAAAATTTAATAAAATAAGTTATATATATGGATTGATATTCTCTCTTCTACTTCTAGTTTTTATTGTTGCTGTTTTAAAAATTCTATAAATGAAATACTATATTATAGCTGGTGAAGCTTCTGGAGATTTACATGGTTCTAAAATTATGGAGAGTATAAAAAAACTTGATAAAAAAGCCAAATTTAGATTTTGGGGCGGAGAAAAAATGAAAGAGATCGGTGGTGAAATAGTTAAACACGTAAATCAATTGTCTTTTATGGGTTTTTGGGAAGTTTTAAAAAACATAAATACAATTTATAAAAATATTAGTTTTTGTAAGAAAGACATTAATACTTACCAGCCAGACAAGATAATTTATATAGATTTTCCCGGTTTTAACATGGTGATAGCCAAATGGGCCAAAACAAATGGCTTTCAAAACCACTTTTATATTAGTCCACAAATATGGGCATGGAAGGAAAGTAGAATTGAGAAAATAAAACGAGACATAGACTATCTATATGTAATTTTACCTTTTGAAAAAGATTACTACAAACAAAAGCACGATCTTGATGTATATTATGTAGGTCATCCCTTAGTTGAGATCATTAATAAAGAGAAAAAAAATAAAGATTTATTTCAATTAAAATTTACTAAACCAGTAATAGCACTTTTGCCGGGAAGTAGAAAGCAAGAAATTAAAAAGATGATGCCTGTATTTAAATCTGTTATACATCATTTTTCTAACTATGAGTTTATAATTGCGGGTGTTTCAAATATAAGCAAAGAGTGGTATGGTGAAATATTGAAGGATGATAAAATTAAAATAGTATATGATAAAACCTATGATCTTTTAAAAAGTTCGACAGCAGCAATTGTTACTAGCGGAACTGCAACACTTGAAACTGCCCTATTTAATGTACCACAAATTGTTTGTTATAAAAGTAGTTTATTTTCATATTTGGTTGGCAAACTATTTATTAAACTAAAATTTATTTCTCTTGTAAATATTATAATGGAAAAAGAAGTTGTTAAGGAATTAATTCAAAAAGATTGTTCAAAAAGGAATATTATTGCTGAATTGTATCAACTCTTAAAAAATGAAAATATTTTAAAGGTTAAGAAAGAATACGAGATATTAAGAAATAAATTAGGAAAAGAAAAAACAAGTTTAAAGGTAGCGAAATTAATTACTAAAATGTGAAAAATAGTTATTGTCTAAATCTGTATACAAAGTTTTCAATATACTTTTCAATATCATCAGAGTCTTTGAAAACAGAATAGTCACCTCTTTTTATCATTTTTAAATACGGTTCAATTTGCCTAACATTAAAATAACCCGTCAAAGGTATAATTGGATCCCCTTCCTCACTAAAAAAAACAATCGTCGGATAACCTCTAATTCCTAAAAACTTAGTTAAATCATGAGTTGAATTTCTACCTTTCCTGTCTGGATTGTAATTAGGATTAGAAAATTTTTTATCATAAAAAAATATTTCTTCGTCACCTTCAGCGTTAAATTTAACAGCATAAAAATTTTGAGAGATATATCTTGAGACATCAGGATTGCCAAAAGTTTTCTTGTCAAGTAGTCTACATGGTCCACACCATGTAGTATAAACATCCATAATGATCTTTTTAGGCTTAATTTTTTGTGCTTTTAGTGCTTCATCCAAAGACATCCAAACAATCTGTTGAGAATAAGATAGATTGAATATTAAAAAAAATAACAAAATTAAGGTTTTAGTGATACCCATGCATTCTTCTTATTAAGTTGTTTCTAAATAAAAAAATTATAGCTCCAACTAAAATTGGAACCAGACTGAAAATTAAAAAGAATCCCGAAAGACCAACTTTTAAGGATATTTTGTCAATATAACTACCAGTAAAACCTCCAATAAGATTTGCAAAAAAACTTGAAAGTAACCAAAATCCAAACATTAATCCAACAAGTCTGACTGGAGCAAGTTTACTAACGTAAGATAAACCAACAGGTGACACACATAGTTCACCAAGAGTATGAAATAAGTATGCAAATACCAACCAAAATATACTTACACTCGCAGTTTTCGCACCATATGGAATTGCCATTGAACCATAAGCTAGAAATCCAAAACCAAGACCAAGCAGTATTAAACCAATTGAAAATTTAACCGGTCCACTAGGGTTAAATTTCGAAGCCCAAAGCATTGAAAAAATAGGAGCAAAAATTATTATAAACAGTGAATTTAAAACTGAAAACCAAGAGGCGGGAATTTCTGTATCATCTACTTCTGAAACATTCCATTCAAAAGGAACATAATGTTTAAAAAAATCGAAATAGTCAATTAAAAAAGATGGAATAAATTTAGGAAGTAATCCTAGCATAAATAAAATTATCGCCCAAATTAAAACAAAACTAGTGCCAAGAAATAAGTTTGATAGAAAATATTTTTGAAAAATATTTTTAAACAATTTAATTAATACAAATGTTATAAGTAGCATTGGAACTATTGTAATTAGGGTATTCACTATTTTAAATATTAGTGAAGCTTCACCAGTTAAGTTTCTATTACTATAATCATTTGCAAAAATTGTCATTGAGCCTCCAGCTTGTTCAAAAGCCCACCAAAAAAAAATTGTGGCAACTGAAAAAACTAAAATAACTAAAATTCTATCCAACTCAATTGAGGAAATTGGAGAATGAATTTTTATTTCATCAACCTCTTTGACTTTTTTTTCTGGTTTAAGTCCTATAGAACCAAAAATATTTTGGGCAAAATAAAATTGCAACATGCCAAAAAACATAAAAATTCCAGCAACTCCAAATCCCCAATGCCATCCAATAGTTTCCCCTAGATAACCACATAATAAAATACCTAGAAATGCTCCACAATTTATACCCATATAAAAAATGGTATATGCTCCATCTTTCCTAATATCCGAGTCTTTATATAGTTGTCCAACTATTGATGAAATATTTGGTTTAAATAATCCATTCCCAATAATTAAAAAACCAATTCCAAGAAAGAAAAAAATATTATCAAAATATTCTAATGCCATAAATCCATGACCGATAGCCATAATTAGTGCCCCAATTACAGTTGCATTCCTATAACCCAAAAGCTTATCAGCGATAATTCCTCCAATAAGAGGAGTAAAATAAGCTAAACCTGTATACCAACCATACAATACCAGGGCGTCTTCCCTCCCCCATGCCCATCCTTCGTCTAGTAATGAAGATGTTAAAAAAAGTACTAATATCGCCCTCATTCCGTAGTAACTGAATCTCTCCCACATTTCTGTAAAAAAAAGAACAAATAATCCTGAGGGGTGGTCAAAAATAGTCCTTTGGTTTAGAAGAGAGCCATTAAATTTAAATTCACTTTCCTTCAAATAAAATAGGATTAGTTGTCATAACTTCTTTTCTATAAAAGTAGTCATTTTATTGTACAGGTGAATGGATGTATTACCTCCATAAATTCCATGGTTTTTGTCAGGATAAATCATCCATTCGAACTGTTTGTCCTCTTGAATTAATTCTTCTACCATACGCATAGTGTTTTGTAAATGCACATTGTCATCCGCAGAACCATGAATTAATAAATAATCTCCCTCCAGTAAATGGGCAAAATTAAGTGGAGAATTTAAATCATAACCCTCCGAATTATTTTTTGGTAGTCCCATAAACCTTTCAGTATAAATTGTGTCATAAAACCTCCAATTGGTGACTGGTGCAATAGCGATTGCAAGTGAAAATATGTCATTGCCTTTTAAAATACAGTTTGTAGATATCAAACCACCATAACTCCATCCCCAAATTCCAATTCTATTTTTATCAATGTAGGGGTGTCTTGACAAATATTTTGCAAAAGATATTTGGTCTTCAGTTTCAAATTTAGCAAGTTGTCTGTAGGTTACTTTTTTAAATTTTTTACCCTTAAACCCTGTTCCTCTTCCATCAAGACAAGCAATTATGTAACCCCTTTGAGCTAACATTTGATGCCAAAAGTCTCGATTGTTATTCCATCTGTTTTCAACTTCTTGAGACCCAGGTCCTGAGTATTGATAAATAAGTAATGGATATTTTTTTTTAGGGTTGAAGTTAGTTGGTTTAATCATCCACATATTCAGCTCTTGACCATTGATGTTTATTTTTGAAAAAACTTTAGTGGAAAGACTGTAAAGTTCAAGTTTTTTAAGAAGTTCGTTGTTATCCATTATTCTTCTGACTAATTCTCCTGTTTTACTCTCTCTAAGGTAATAAACCAAAGGTGTGTTGCTGTCCTCAAAAGTGTGAATAAAGTATTTATAATTAGATGTAAATGATGCCCCATTAAAACCAGTTTTCGGTGAAATGGCTTTTTTATTTTTACCATTCAAATTTATTCTATAAATTACCCTTTCGATTGAGTTATCCTCAGTTGAAGAATAGTAAACCGTATTTTCATTCACACCTAGTAATTTTGCAACATCCCAATTCCCACTAGTGATTTGGTTTAAACTTTTTCCCTCATTTTCTACTAAATAAATGTGATTAAAACCGCTTCTATCACTTATCCACAAGAAATTATCATTATTTAAAAAAAAAATTTTTTCCTGAATATCCAGATATCTGTTGTCTTTTTCTTCAAATACTGTTTTAATTGATTTTGCATCTAGATCGTACGCTGTTAATGATAATTTATTTTGAAGTCTATTTAGGGATTGAAAGAATAGTTTATTTGAATAAGAACTAAATTTTAATCTTGGGATGTAATAATAATCATTTTTGTTAATACTTAAATCAATTGAACTGGTCTTTTCGCTTTCTAGATTATATATTTTTAAATTTAAACTGGAATTTATTTCACCTGCTTTAGGGTACTTAAAACTATATTCGAATGGGTACAAATTATTACCAAAAATTTTCATTGAATATTTTGGAACATCAGTTTCATCAAAAACAATAAATGCAAGATTATTACTGTCCTTATCCCAATCAAATGCACGAACTAAACCAAATTCTTCTTCATAAACCCAATCAGCTATGCCATTGATTATATTTTCACTTCCTGAGACTGTAACTTGTTTAATAACATTCTTTTTTAAAAATTTAACATATAAATTTCTGTTATAAACAAATGCTACTTTTTCACCGTCGGGTGAGAAAAAAGGCTCTTGAATTAAACCATTAAAAACATAATTAATCTCATCACTTATTACATCATATGTATAGTATTCTGCTAACTTAGATCTTCTGTAAAGGGGATATGAATTAGTTTCTAAAATTATTTTTTTTTCATCACTTGAAAAAAAATAGTCTGTGAAAAAAGGTATCTTCGCAGAAGATGAGGAATCTAAAATAACATCAACAACTTCTCCAGTTTCGTAAGCTCTTAATACAATTTTTGACTTCTTTTGATTGCGGTCAATTTCAATTGTTGAATAGTAGTTTTTTGTTTTAAAATGGTATATTGATTTGTAAGTTTTTTGCTCAAATTCAAAATTCCATATATCCTCATTAATGAGTAAATTTTGTTGTGAGAAAACGCTGTTGAAAAATAATAAAAATAAAATATACCTCAAAACTCCAAAATTAAATTTGATGTTAAAGTTAATTTCTTTTGTAGAACATTCAAAAATTGTTCTTCTAATATGGTATCTTTAACAAAACTGCCACGCTATGAACAATTTTGTGAATGGCTTCTCAAAAAAAAATAAGCTAGAAAAAATTGATTGGATAATAAATAACCATTTTCATAACAACAAAAAAGAAAAAAATATTCTCTTTAAATATTTAAATGATGACTTATCAATTCAAAATCTCCACGATGAATTTATAGAGAATGCGATATCAAACTTTTATTTACCCTTTGCGGTAGCACCTAATTTTTTAATTAATGGTAAGTATTACACCATACCTATGGCAATAGAAGAAAGCAGTGTGGTTGCTGCAGCTTGTAATTCAGCGAAATTTTGGTCTAATCTCGGAGGATTTAAAACTAAAATTTTGGGTGTAGAAAAAGTCGGACAGATACATTTTTTTTACAATGGTTCTTCTCTAAAACTTAAATCTTTTTTTAAAAAAATTAAAAAAAATATCATAAAAGATTTGAAACCATTTACATCAAATATGGAAAAAAGAGGAGGTGGTGTTAAAAGTTTAGAGCTTATTAATATGAATAATAAAATCGATTATTATTATCAAATTTTTGTAAAATTTACCACAATTGATTCGATGGGAGCAAATTTCATAAACACTTGCCTTGAAAAAATAACAGAGATTTTCAAATCTTATATTGAAGAAAAAAAATTTTTGGATATAACTGATGAAAAAATTGATTTTATAATGAGTATTTTATCTAATTATACTCCTAATTGCCTTGTCAAATCGAGCGTTGAGTGTAAAGTCGAGGATTTAGAAAAAAATAATGAATTAAAGGTTGAAAATTTTATAAATGCTGTAAAAATTTCTAAAGTAGATACTTTCAGAGCAGTTACTCACAACAAAGGAATTATGAATGGTATAGATTCAGTTGTAATCGCTACTGGAAATGATTTTAGATCTGTAGAGGCCGGGATTCATGCTTATGCTTCCAGAAATGGAAATTATTCAGGTTTGTCAAACGCTTATATTAAAAACGATTACTTTTATTTTGATTTAACGATTCCTTTATCAATTGGAACTGTCGGCGGTTTGACCAAACTTCATCCATTAGTGAATTGGGCTCATAATTTGCTTGGAAATCCTAATGCTGACAAATTAATGCAAATTGTTGCAGCCGTGGGTCTAGCACAAAACTTTTCTGCAATAAAATCATTAGTGACGACAGGGATCCAAAAAGGACATATGAAAATGCATTTACTTAATATATTGAACCAGCTTGGTGCTAATCAAATTGAAAAAAACAGTGCTATTGAGTATTTTAAAAAAAATGATGTGTCGTATAAAAATGTGAGGGAATTTCTTAATAAAAAATAGAATGAATTATTATAGTTGTGGGAAATTATTAATTACAGCTGAATATCTTATTCTGAAAGGAGCTAAGGGACTCGCAATACCTACAAAATACGGTCAAAAAATGTCAGTTGCAAAAAATACAGAAAAACATATAGTGTGGGAAGCTTATTCTTTTGATAACGAAAAATGGATAGATTGTAAATTTGACTTAAATTTTAAATTAATAAAATCCAAAAACACAAAAACAGAATACACTAATTCACTTTCAAAACTTTTAAAGAAAATAAATGAGTTTTCACCTGGATTTGCCGGTCAGGGTCTAAAAATTTCGACAAATCTAGAATTTCACAGAAATTGGGGTTTAGGATCTTCATCAACTCTTATTAATAACATTTCTAATTGGCTAAATATAGATCCATATAAATTATTAAAAATGACCTATAAAGGAAGTGGCTACGATATAGCCGTGGCAAAAACGAAAAAATCAATTTTTTTTGAAAAGAAAGACGAATTTAATAACATTATGCAAACAAACTTTTCCCCGCCATTCAAAGACAATCTTTTTTTTATTCACCTTAATAAAAAAGTTGATACTCAAACAGAAGTGACAAAATTTTTAAATCAAAAAAACGAATTTAACAATGAAATATTAAAAATTAATTCAATAGGAGACATGATCGTTAAAGAAAAAAATCAAAAAAAATTCAATGAAATGATAAAAGAGCATGAAGAAATAATTTCAAATATTATCTACAAAAAACCAATACAAAGAATTCTTTTTACAGACTTTAATGGACAGATTAAAAGCCTAGGTTCTTGGGGAGGTGATTTTATACTTGCTTCTGGAGATAATGAAACACCAAAATATTTTTCTAAAAAAGGATATGAAACAATAATACCATTTTCAGAAATGAAGTTATAATTTATAAATCAATAATAGTTCGATCTGTTGTCTTCGATTTCAGCAGTATTTTCTAAAGCAGAGATAATTAAGCTTGGCAAATCCTCTCTTTCTTCTGATTGCAATTTAGATGCAAGATTTGAATAATCGGATAAATCTTCCGCAATAGTTTTTTTTATTATTTTGAGTTTAAAAATGCCGCTGTTACCTATCAATAATTTTGATGTTTGTAATTCATCGAGTCCAAAAGCTTTACCAACTATAAAGGGCTCATTTCCCGATCCAACAATAGTTCCGCTTTTTTGATTTATTGCATTTGCAGTTATAATTTCTAGTTTGTTTTTCGCAGCAAATTCTTCTAAAGATTTAAGATTCGCGTTATCTTTAATAATCAAATCCGCTTTCTTTTTATTTAAAAGCTTAAGTCTAATTTCGTCTCTTACTTCATCGATGTCAGAAGTTCCTTTATCTTTTATATTATTTATTTTTACGACTACATAACCGCCAAATGACAAATCAAATCTTTTTATTTCTCCTACCTCTGTAACATCATCAAAAATCCATTGAACGATTCTCCTCTGTGAAGTTAAACCAGGTAAGTTTTCGTCAAGTTTATTAATGTTAGGAACATACCTTACTTTATAATTGCCTTCTTGCGCAGCATTTTTAAAATTGTTATTTAAAGAATTCATTTCAAATTGAGTTGCATTTTTAAACACTTCATTTGATGTTTTATCAGATGGTATAATTTTTTTAGTAAGACTTGCAAGTAAAACTAAATCTTCTTTATCTACGATTTTAATAATATGAAAACCAAAAGATGTCTCAACTAAACCAATTTTCCCTATTCTATTTTTTTTTGCAAAACTAAAAAAAGCTGGTTCAATCTGCTCTTCAGTGAAAAAACCAAGATCTCCTCCTAGTGATTTAGAAGGACCATCTGAAAACTCTTTAGCCAAATTTTCAAATTTCTTCTTGTTCCTTAAAATTTGCTTAAATAAGTTATTAGCTAATCTTTTTGCTTCTGCCTTTGTCCTTTCAACATTTGGAGGTTTTCTGTTTGACTCATTGTGAGAAATCAAAATATGGCTGGCCCTAATCGAACTATTTTTTTTTCTATCTATTAATTTTGAAATTTTAAAACTATTAATGTCTTTATACGGACCAAAAGACTCTCCTATTTTAAGATTGAATAAGATTTCAGCATATTCTGAAGGTAATTTACCCTTAGTTAAATAAATTGAATCAAACTCCTCATCGGAGTGTCTATTAATAAATTCATCCAAATATTTTGTGTTATAAAATCCAATGATGGTGTCAGTTAGCTTGGAAACATCATTATATTCATATTTGTCCTTAGTTAAATTTATTATTGATTCTCTTATGTCATTTATGTCCTCTTCTGTAGCATTTTCAAAAAAAGAAACATATTCAATAGACCTAGATTCATCTCTTTTGTATTGATCCTTATTTTTTTCAATATAATTTTTAATGTCTTGGTCCGACAATTTAAAAATTGTATCTGAAATCTCTGAGTACGGATATTTTACATACTCAATATCTATATTGTCATTTTCAAGGTGATAAAAATTTTGAGCATCTTTGTCACTAACAGCTATACTAGATTTGATAAGGTCAAAATAAATATTTTCCTTGGCAGAGGAAATTATAGAAAGCTCCTGTTGCTTCCATGATTCATAAGCTTGAGGATTAGTGTTTTTCATTTGAATAATAAAATCTGTAAATAACCCAAAATCAAAAAAACCAGCTTCGTTAGTAAATCTTTCATCATTTACTATTGACTCTGTGGAAGAAACAACTTGTTCTATTTGATCTCTGCCAGCATCAATGCCTAAAATTTCAAACTGATTTTCAAATACGAAATTCCTAATATATTGCTTCCAAACATTATCTACAGCTTGCATAGTACTTAACCCAAAATTTCTTTCAGTCTGTTCCACCATAAATCGAAAATTCTCTAAAGGAATATCCTTTCCGTTTACAGTGCCTATTGGCACGCTTAAAGTATCGTCTGAATTCTCAGTCCCAAGAGCACCAGAAATTACAAATGCAAATAATGCTAGTCCAATTACTATTATGAGAAATATTGACTTTTCCCTTATTTTACCTAATAAAGCCACTTTTATAATTTAACGACACGAATTTACAATTTCTTGACTAAAAATAAAATGTGAAACAGTTTTTGTTTAAAATCAATCACTTAGTTTTTTTACAGCAACCTTTTCAATTTTATTTGATAAAACACTAACAACCTCTAGCTCTAAGTCATTTATTGAAAGGACTGTGCCTTTTTTGGGTATTTCCCCAGTTATATGGAAAATTAATCCACCAAGAGTTTCATAATTTTCATCTTGGGGTAAATCCAATTTATATTTTCTAATTAAATAATCTATTTCTAATCTCGCTGAAAATTCAAAAGAATTTAAATTAATTTTTTTTTCATAGTGATCGATTATATCGTACTCGTCCTCAATTTCACCAAATAGTTCTTCAACTATATCTTCAACCGTTAGTAATCCAGCAGTTCCACCATATTCATCTAAAACTACCGCAATGGTCTTTCTTTTTCTTGTTAATTTTTTCAAAACCTCTGTAATTAAATTAGGTTCATGAACATATTCAATTGGAAGTAAAATTTCAGAAATTGAGTTTGGTTTTTTAAGCATTTCAAAGGCATGTACAAAACCAATTATGTCATCAATATTTTCATCATAAACTGGAATTTTAGAATATCCTGTGGATTCAAACAAAGAAGATAATTTTAAAATATTTTCAGATTTATTTATACCAACTATTTCAGCTCTAGGAATCATAACCTCTCTTACTTTTGTTTCTGAAAATTCTAAAGCATTTTGAAAAAATTCTATTTCTGAATCTAGTTGATCTTTATTTTTAACTGCCTCTACTTGTTCTTCAATGTATTCTCCCAACTCATTTTTTGAAAAAGTTAATTGAATTTTGTCTGACTTAGAATTTGAGAAAACTCTCAAAAAATTATCTGTAACCCTCAAAATTAATAAACTAATTGGCATAAAAAATATATAAAAAAAAGAACTAGGAAGAGCAAAATACTTTATCATTTGGTTAGCATATAATTGAAAGAAAACCTTTGGAAGGAACTCAGCTGTAATTAATATTACAAAAGTTGATATCAAAGTTTGAATAAATAAAATATTCATAGGTAAAGGCACAATTTTTAAATCTGAAAATAAAACTTGAATAATTTTTTCACCCATAAATATTCCATATACAACTAGACAAAAGTTGTTGCCAACTAACATAGCAGTAATAAATTTTGAGGGGTTTGATGTTATATATTTTAGAACTTTAGCTATTATTCCTTTTTTATTTTTTTCAATCTCTAAAAAAACTCTATTACATGAGATAAATGCTATTTCCATCCCCGAAAAAAAAGCAGACATAATCAAACAAGTAATGATAACTACATTATCTAAATTCATCTAAAAGTCATTTTTTTTTTTTCTAATAGATCTTCTAAAAAAAAACATAAAAATAGAAACGATAAAGAAACCAAGAAAAAGATAAGCCCTCTTTGGATTCAAACTCCACAATAAGTAGGTTTCCCTTAAAGATATTATTGATATAACTAAATAAATTAATTCTGATATTCGATACTTAACCATTTTTATCTTTCTTCAACACTCATGGTGCCGGTTAATCTGCCCGTATTAAACTTTGTAAATTGTTTATTAGCATCTAATCTTTTAGCAGCAACATCGTAATCAGAATTCCAAAATTTAAATTTTTTATTGGTAAAAAACCAATCTGATTCTGCATCCCAATATAATTGATTGGTTTCAAGATAGTCACCATTACTGGATGAAATTTTAACATTACCAACTAAATCTAAAATTGAAGTGTCCTTATAAATCGTACCATAGTCAGCTTCAACTATATTAGGACAACCAAAATTATCATAAAAGACAAGCTTTAAGCCATCTGGAAAAATTGAATATTTAAAAAATAAATTTCTAAAATCTTCGTGTTTAGGTGCTGTCAAAATAGAATTGATTTTCAATGAATCTGTATAAACCATTCTAATATCAAAAGATGTTGCTAATGGATCTGTTGCAGAAGTTGTTTTCAATTCAGACTTTTCCCAGTTAGTACACGAATGTGTAAAATTTATAAATAAAACATAAAATAAATATTGATATTTTAAATGATGAATTTTCACTTACAAATTAGGGACTTTAACCTTGTCATTGATCCAACAAGAAAACTGAATTACTTTACCTTCCATTCCATCTGTAAAAATATCCGTCTTAGAAGGGGCTCTTCCATTGAAGGCTGCAGCAGTTTTAAGTGCTGCTTTTTTAATTGAGGCATCAACTCTTGCTGCTTTTTTAGCTGTATTTGCTGCTAGCCAGTATACTGCTCTTTTTTCAAATTGTGATTGACCACAATCGTTAGCACTTGTAGCATATAAGTTAGCAATCATTAAGTAAGCTTTCCCTAGAGAGGGTTGATACTTAAGTGCCTTCAGAGCATAACTCCTCGCAGATTTCTTACTTCCTCTTTGCTTAAACTTCAAGGCTATTTTGTATAAAGTTTTAGCTTTTTTATATGGGTCATCCTCTAATGCTATTGATTCCTCGTAATAAGATAAAGCTTGATTGTTGTCACCTTTTTTATCATTTAATAGACCCAAATAATATGCTGAATCAGCCGACGGTTGAATTGAATGTAGTGCTTCAACAAGTTTTACAAAAAGTTGACTATTAGAACAATCCTTTGCATCCATTCGACTAGCAGCTCTTTTTAACCAAACTATATTTTGTCTATTTTGGTCAAAATTTCTTTCATAAAGCGGTATAAGATTTTCGCAACTAGATTCCTTTGAAATTATGGCGTCCAAATTTTTTAAATAAATACTTATCGCATTAGAATTTACATCATATATTCTTCTGTTCTTCAAATCTCTAGTCGTTAGGGCTTCTCCACTTTCTTCTTTATTTAAAATTCTGTCTAAATTTTTAGCTAGTTTAACACTTTCAAATTCAAACTTTTCTGACACATCTTCATACTTTTCAAAAAGCTTTTCTGGTGTTATGTTATCATTGTTACTTTTATAAATCTCATACAAAATTTTAAAATAATTGTAAAGTCGCTTAGGATTTGAAAAACTTTCTAAGTCTTTTTTAAAAGCATCATCAAAAATTGAATAAATTTCTTGATTACTGCCTATTTTAAAGTCAATCATCGACTGAGCTTTTGCTGACAAAATATTACCGATATCCTTTCTGCCCTTTTTAGTTGGAAAATACTGGACCCAATCATCGTATAGCTTAAGTAAATCATTTTGACGGTTAATTTTTTCAGTCTCTGGACTATTTTTCAATCTGTCTTTAAGTATTCTTTCTCCATATACATAGATAGCAGTATTTAAATCAGGACAATCCCTTCTAACTAAACTCCATGGTTCATAAGCAGCTTTGTAATTTTTTACTTTAGCATTTTCTGCAAAAATTGATAAATATTGAGGGCATTCGTCATTTTCTTGTGCCATTACGTTAATCCCAAATATGAGGGACAATAAATATTTTATATATGTATTACTTTTCATTTCTAATTATACTTTCTTTTAATAAACCATAAATCGTTCAAAGATAATCCAATTCTTAAAGCCCAAAAATTTTCTTTAATTAGACTTCCTGAATTTATACCTCTTGTACCAAGTTCAAAACCCACATTTAAGTTTGAAAAACCTGATACATTATTCGCACTATAATATCCACCCATTGGAAAACTTGCTCCAATTGAGTAAACTCTTTCTTTTAAAAGACTATTATCAATTTTTATACCAGTATTTTCGCTTCTAAACCCTACCCGATAAACTATTCTTTTCCAATAATCGGTTATAGAACTGAAATCGGGAATTATAAAACCACCGAATGAGATTGAATTCGCATTTTCATAGGATATATTCCCTTGGTTTAAGAAGTCATTTTTGAAATTTTCTGATTGAGCAAAAGAATATTGAGAACCTAAAAACCATTTTTTGTCTTTACTAATACTTAAACCATATTTATAACTTTGCCCAATTCTTAATTTTACGAGATCTAAGTTGCTGGAAGTCAGATCGACTTCTTTGAAATCACCAATATTTTGATTTTGTAGAGAACGAGTAAAATATACTCTTTTGTTTCTTGAGTTTAAGTTATTTTCAGGTTTAAATGTCAAAAAACTCTCAATAATATATTTTTTTGACAAGTTAAATTTAAAATGAGTTCCTAATTCGTAGTCAAGTCCTGATAAAGAGGATTCACTGCTCAAAAAAGTGCCAAAATCTATGTTTTCATTTTGACTTGAAGCCTGGGTTGAAATTTTACCAAAGTTATAATTTACGGTCCCTCCTAAACTTACGAATTTTAATATCTTAAACCCTACAGTAAAAAATGATTTATTTGTACCACCTCTTCCTTCATATCGAGAAACTACAACTTCATCTTGTTTGGTAAGATTATTTGCCTGTAACCTATATCCAACGGATGAATATGGGATTACTCCAAAACTGAATGAAAAAAACTTAGTTGGTATTGATACTGCTATGTAATCAAGGGATCCTGTTCTACTATCGTCTCTTAAATCACTTGAAGTTAATTGAGTATTTTTATAATGTATTCCAACCGAAAAAGTAGTCAATTTTAATTCTCCTAAACTTGCTGGATTATTTAGGTTTGCATGAATTGAATCTGAAAAAACACTTACCCCACCCATCATTCTGTTTATAACATTACCCTTAAAAGTTATATCTCCCAATCCACCTAAAGAGTAAGGAGAAGCCGTACTATTTTGTGCGAAAGAAATCTTCAAAAAAAGTAAAAATAAAATTAATTTTAATCGAATTAAAATTATAGTTTGTTGCATTTCAATAAGTTATTTAACCCCGATGCTAAAAATTCTTGCTCGGCAAAGATGCTATTTTTAATTCTTTTATACAAGTATTTAGCGTCACCACCTGTTAAAATGACCTTCAAGTTTGGAATTTTTCTTTTAAATTTTTCTATTTGACCATTTATTTCAAAAATGAATCCTTCTAAAATGCCAGATTGAATTGAATTTTTGGTATCCTTACCTATTTGTGTTTTATTGTTTTCAAACTTAATGAGCGGAAGTGAACTTGTGTGTTGATACAAACTTTTATATCTAACTAAAAGACCAGGAGAAATTAATCCTCCTTTATGAACTGATTTTGAAGATATCAAATCAAAAGTCAAGCAACTTCCAGCATCAATTACTAGACAATCTTCTTTTGGGAATTTATTAATTGCCGCTGCTATTAGACCAATTCTATCGACACCAAGGTTTTCTATGTTATAATTTGTTTCAAAAGGAAAATTAAGAGCTTTTACTTCGTAAGTGTTTTTGTTAGGAAATTTTTTTTCAACTTCATCTGTATTGTATTTTCCCGTAACATCGGATAACAAGATGTTTTTTAAATCAGGGAAAGTGTTTATAATTTTTAAAGACCAGTCATCTTCCCATCTAAAAAGGTTGCTGAGCAACAATTCTTGGTCTTTGAAAATAAAATATTTTAAATTGGTATTTCCGCAATCTACAATCAAATTCATATGTAAAAATAAATTAAAATTCAGTTAAGTTTAAAAATTTAAAAACATTTGCTAAGAAAAAAAGAGATTATATATTTGCAAATCAACGGTACCTTAGCTCAGTTGGTAGAGCAAAGGACTGAAAATCCTTGTGTCCCTGGTTCGATTCCTGGAGGTACCACTTTAAATTCCCGTAATAACCTTTACTACAGGTTTTACGGGTTTTTTTTAAGGATGTGCTCAAAGGTGTGCTCAGTTTATAAAATTACATAACGAATATAACTTTATTCTTTAATCACGTCGCTTCATCTAATTTTTCTAACAACATCAGACTCTTATATAAAGTACACGTCTACCAATTCTCTTTGGAATAAGTATGTTTTGCTTTTCCAAATTATTTAATGTGACCCAGTAACATGAAATAAATCAGTTGTTTCACTTCTACTGAAATACTTTTCATTTGGAACTTTAGAAATAATTTAAGCGATTGCTTTTTGTTTATTAAATTCAAGCTTAATACCTTCATCAACTAAAGGAATCAGTTCATATCTTGTTAAACCATTGATGGATAAATTATCTTCTCTC